>DASYSB010000034.1:0-5336 GCA_036003785.1 Nitrososphaera sp. | reverse complement strand
CGATGCCAGGCACCGGGAAGGTTGCCGAGCCGGGTTTCATCGGGATCGTCTCGATGCCTGTACACATGCTGAGCATTATCCCACCGGTTTCTGTCTGCCACCAGGTGTCAACTATCGGGCAATCTTTCTTACCTATCGTCTTGAAGTACCACATCCAGACCTCTGGGTTTATAGGCTCGCCCACGCTGCCGAGCAGTCTAAGTGACGAGAGGTCAAACGAGTCAGGAATGGAGTTGCCATACTTCATGTACATGCGGAGCGCCGTGGGTGTGGTGTACAAAATAGTGGCTCCATGTTTTTCTACAATAGCCCAATACCTGTCGGGCTTCGGGTAGTCGGGAGCCCCTTCGTACATTATTTCTGTAACGCCGAGCATCAGTGGCGCGTAGACAATGTAGCTGTGGCCCGTTACCCAACCAATATCCGCCGTGCAGAAAAAGATGTCTTGTTTATTGAAATCAAAGACCCACTTTGCAGTCGAATACAAATGAGTGAGGTAGCCTCCAGTTCCATGCATAACTCCCTTGGGCTTGCCAGTAGTGCCGGACGTATAGAGGATGAAGAGTGGATGGGTGCTTTCCACCGGCTCCGGCGCACAGTAATTTTTTGCACTTTTCATCAACTCATGCCACCATAGATCCTTTGATCCCATTCTGATTTCAGTGCCGATGCGTTTCAAAACAATGACATGCTCAACTGACGACACCGCAGGTAGCGATTCGTCCACCACTTTTTTCAGCTCGACCTTCTTGCCCTTCCTTATGCCGCCGTCCGCGGTAACTATTATTTTGGACTGCGCGTCGTTTACCCTGTCCACTAACGCCTGCGCAGAAAAGCCGGAAAAAACCACCGAGTGAATTGCTCCTATCCTTGCGCAGGCAAGCATTGCAATTGGCAATTCCGGGACCATTGGCAAGTATATTGTCACTCTGTCGCCCTTGTTGATGCCCAGGTTCTTGAGAACGTTGGCAAATTTGTTCACGTGCCGATAGAGTTGGAAATAGGAAAGGGTGTTTGTTTCTCCACTTTCGCCCTCCCATATTATTGCGGCCTTGTTCTTTATATCTGACTTGACATGTCTGTCTAGGCAGTTGACAGATGCGTTAAGCTGGCCCCCGATAAACCACCTTCCAAACGGAGGATTCCAGTCAAGAACCTTATCCCACTCTTTGATCCACACCAGACTTTTCGCCTGATCTGCCCAGAATTTTTCGCTATTTGCCAATGCCTCCTTTGACGTTTTTTCAAGCAGCCTGCCGGGTGCGATGCTCACTTTTATGCCGCCGTCCTCGTATAGCTTTGAAGGCCTCGACAAACACTATGATGAGACGAAATCTGGTCTTTAAAGCATTTGTTCACTTCTTCCCTGAAGGCGCAAAATTGAGAGAGACTTTAGAATCTTGTTAGTAGAGATTTTGTCGATATATTAAAAATCAAGAAAATTTAGTGCTATCATAGTTTGAAATACAGAAGTAGAACAGAAATAGTAGCAATGATCCTAGAGGCAGCAAACGGTGGGGCTACAAAGACAAGAATCATGTACAAGGCCTTTTTGAGTTACGCACAACTTAGGGAATACCTATCGGTACTTATCGAAAATGGCTTGCTTGAATACCTGGAGGGCACGCAAACATACAAGACCACTGCAAAGGGCCTGAATTTCTTGAAGATGCACAGCGAAATAGGCGAACTCCTGCAGACGACGGTCAGAGAACGCTGACCACTCTAATATTTTTTAAAAACATGGGATTGACCGGATATTATCCGGCAGTCCAAAAATTTATTTCGTGATTACCTGGTTGAGCCAGCTCGTTTCAGACTGTTCTGCTCCATTGGCAGACACGGCGGCAGGCTTTTCTTCTTCTGCAACCACTGCGGCCACTTCTTGTGCCGGAGCGACTTCAACGACTGGTGGGCTTGGCTCAGCAGGAGCTTCTTCCTTTGCCGGCGCGGCTTCCATTACGGTGACCGCATTAAGGTTTTCAAGCGTGTTCGCGGCCAGCTTTGTCCTGACGTTGCCGATTTCCGTCCTTTCGTTGTTAATGTGCTCTATCAGTTCATCGGTCTGGACTCTAATCTGTTGGTAAGTTTCTTCCTTCATTTCGTTGCTTCTGAATTGCAGTTTTGCGTCAAACAACAGCGACTTGATGTTTCTGGCCTCTGCGTCAAGCTCCGCCAAACGAGCATTCAACCTATCGCTGACCTGCTTTTCACCACCCTCAATGTCGGAGAGCTTTTTCTCGTACTTTATGGACACCAGCTCTGCGTCTTCCTTCATAGAGTCATTCTCAGCAACAATATCTTGAAGGGCCTTTATCCTCTTTAGTGTCAACGATTTCTGCCTCAGTAGCCTCTGCGCGTCCAGTCTCCATTTTGGAATGAAGAAGACGTATTCGCCCTGGATCACAAGCTGCTCGTACGGCAGTTGTTTCAAGCCGCCAGAGCCGCAATCGACTCCGACAGTCTCGATCTCTCCGTCTATCTCTGTTATTATGCCAACTACCTTTCCTATATGAGTACCATAGATGTCCTTGACTGGCTTGCCTACAAATCCGAGCTTTTCTTCGCTCATGCGAATCGTTGAGCAACATGGTATAATGATAACGGTGTCAAAATAGTTGCATTATTTAGTAAGAGCATTTTGCTATTTTGCAGCACAACTTATTTGACGCCCGTCTGGTTTGTATCTATTCATGTTTGACAGCCGGGTCTTTCTCGACACCTTTACGGAAGAAGAAAAGGCTGAGCTGAAGGGCCACTTCTCAAATGCCGACAAGGCGATTTTTGCGATAATCACCCCTAAGCAGGTTGACAGGGGGGCGCTTATGTCGCGCTACTCTCGCACCGACAAGACAATGCGGAGGGTGTTCCTCGACGAATTTGCAAAGAATGCTAACAGGGGTGAGGAATTCTATAGGCGTGTCCTACTTGAGTACGGCGACGACTCGGTCGCAGAGCTGGGAGAGGCGCAGGTTGCCGTTGAAGGTATATCCAACGTTGCTGCAAAAAAGATAGAGGACCGCAGGATTGGTCTCTCGTATCTAGAAAAATCGTCCCGCTACGTGGCGTTTGACCAAAAGGTAGGCGGCTATTATCGATATGTCAGGGAAGAGGGCATCATGACGTCACCCTATGCAGACAGGTACGTTGAAGCGTGCGATCTTTCTTTTGACACTTACAGCAAAAGCATCCAGCGACTGCAGTCATTTTTGAAGGAAAGAGAGCCGATAGACCGGTTCAACTTCTTTGATTCTGCTTCACAAGTGGAAGTACCATTTGACCAGCTAAAGTCGGACAAGGACATCAAGTCAGCAGAGCGGATCTATAATGTAACAATAAAGGCCAAGGCGCTTGACCTGCTGCGCGGGCTTTTGCCTGCGTCCACGATGACAAACGTAGGCATCACGGGGAATGGCAGAGCGTTTGAATATCTGCTCACCATGATGTACGGCTCGAAACTTGGAGAGATCAGGTTGATCGCCGACCAGCTGTTTGCTGAATTGAACGCTGTGATCCCTTCCTTTGTCAGGCGCGCAAACGACAGGTACGGTCAGGCAATGCAGGAATATTTTTCAGAAACTGAAAGTGCAGTGAACAGGCTAGCAAAGACCTACCTATCAGATGTGCGCCCTGAAGACAGGCCGGAACTCGTGAGGCTGCTTGACTTTGAGGACAATTTTCAAGCAGAAGTAAAGGTTGTTTCCGCAATCCTTTACGAGCAGGCTGGAGGCCAGTCGCTCCACGGGATAACAAATTACGTCAAGTCGATGGCAACTGAAGAGCGGCACAAGTTAATGCGCGTGTACACTGACTTTCGTACGAACCGACGACACAGACCAGGCCGGGCGTTTGAAATGGTCGACTATACTTTTGAGCTATTCACCAACTTTGGAATGTTCCGCGATATACACAGACACAGGATCCTGACGATGGAGAGACAGTTACTGTCGACAAAACATGGCTACGATCTGCCTCAAGAGCTTCTTGAGGCAGGACTCGACAAGGACTTTGCTGACTGCATGTACCTTACAAGGCAAGTCTATGAAGCAATGTCAAAGACGATGCCGGAAGAAGCACAGTACGTCGTTAGTTTTGCATACCGCTATCCCTATTTTATCAAGATGAACCTTCGCGAGGCATGCCACATGATAGAGTTGCGCACAGCACCGCAGGGCCACCCAGACTACCGTCTAGCATGCCAGAAAATTTACAGAGAAATCAAGAGGGTCCACCCGGCGCTTTGTGAAGGGATCAAGTTCGCGGACATGAACACATACGAACTGGAAAGGCTTGATGCAGAGAAAAAGACCGAAAAAAAGAGACAGCTTGGGTAACCAGTGTCTGGTTCTAAAGACCAATACACGGTAATCAACACCGATATTGACCAAGATTTATATATCACCAGTGAATACCATTAAATGGTAATTAGAATGGTCGACAAGACTACCCAAACGAAAGACGAAACAAGAGCGAGCGACGTATACGATACAATGAGGGACAACCTCATCAGAACAGTAGACGAATTTGCAAAGGTTCAGCCACAGTATTCACAGTCAATCTCGAACCTCCAGCTGGACTACATCCAGACAACCAAGAACATGATCCAGACTGCATTTGCAGCTCAGAAGCAATTTGCAAGTGGCTTAAACGCCCCGGCAGTGCCATACGGAGATCTGTTTACAAGGCAGTCGAACGAAATGACAAACAACGCAATCAGATCTGTTGGCATCAACAATCAGCTGACGATCAACGCGCTGGATGCGGCAAGGGAGAACCTGAAAATCTATAACAGGACAGTCGATGCAGTGACTGACTTTTCCACCAATGTAGCAAAGGCGTGGACAACGTTCTTTGCTCAACAGCAAGCGCAGTTCGCAAGGCAGTAAATCTGCCCTTTTCCTTTCTTTTTGGCATAGTTAATAAATGAGTTAGAGTCCATAGTATCTCGTGACTGCCACCCTAACCGAGTACGTGTGCGAAGACTGTGGGACTCTTTTACGCCACAGCAATCCAAACACGCTAGAAAGCATGAGGGACGTTCACAATCAATTATGCATTGTTAAAAGGCAAAAGACGATGGCTGCCCAGGTGGCTGTGCCAAAACCCGCCGCGGCCCCGGCTGCGGCAGCCGCGACTCCAGCAGCTGCCTCTCCGCCACCTGCCATTCCTGCAACTCCGAGCGGATCAGCCGCAGGCGGTTCTACCACGATATCCCTGTCTGGCACAGGCACGAGCTATGGCAAAGTGGAAGGACCTATTGACCCCAAGTTCAAGGAAAAGAGGCAGCAGGTAGGAACATTCCAGGGCATCAAGGTATGGGGTCCATACGACGCTCC
>DASYSB010000033.1:0-36331 GCA_036003785.1 Nitrososphaera sp. | reverse complement strand
CCTTAGTGTGTTCAAACAGTTCAAGATATTCGATGCCCTTTTGAGTCAGCAAATATCGCCCCTTTGATTTGTCATGTTCGAGAAGCTGGCGATCCAAGAGTAGATGCATGTATTCTTTCGATTGGAGGAATGAAAGACTGGCACAATACATTATTTTGGTCTTGGTCACTCCGTTCAGGTCTTCCTTGGCAGCCTGTAGCATCTGCGATACGATCTCTGCTCTGGTCCTATACCTCATGTACAAGGCAGCGCAATCAAGTTTCAACTATAAAAGTCAAACTACACTAAAAGACGGAAATCAAGCCCAGCTCTTCATTTTTCCTCAAAATTCAGGGTTATACCCGGAAATGGTTTAGTTCCGTGACCTAGAAAAGTAACAAGCCCCTACCCTCCCTGTGAGCCAGTTCGGCTTTCGCCCCTGATTAATCTACAAAGTACTGAGGAAGGCTATGGAACAACCATCTGACTTTCCAGAGTGTCACAAGCGAACAGCGGGGTGTTATAGGTCATAAAGAGCAGGCGTGTGCAGTCAACCATCACTGGACGGTCTGCTTCAAATGCGGCAAAAATGTACTTTGCTACGAACAGGAACATGCCTGCGGCTAACGCCAGCAGCAGAAACACAAGCGCCAGCCCCTTGTGAATTCCATATGCATCTACTCTCTGTAGTATTCCTCTAACTCCTCGCTTTGGAAAAATCTAATACACTTCATAAATATGTTAAGTTCTGTCAATGAAACCTATTCTTTTTTCTATATCAGAGCTATGAGCTAAGAAAAAGACATTTAGGTAGATAGATATTGATGCAAGCCCTACTCGCCCGCCTGTACGTAAGTCAAGAAAGTCGGTGGCTTTCGGGCTTGGGTGAAGTGTAATTCCAATTAGGCCAGAATAACTTAAAGAGGTTTCATCCGGCACAGGTTAGGCATCGATTTCGACGTTCCATTTTGGCATCGATGTCCAGCTCAATTCCACATATGCAACATTTTCCTCTTGCTACATGGATCTCCTCTTCAGCCGGCGGACTCGGTTCTCGTAATCATATCGGTAGCTGGGAAAGAGCTAGTCATAATGCGGCAAGCACCTAGGAGAGGGAGGATATGCGAGTTCTACGGTGCTCGTGCAGCTGGACAAAACACCAGGAGCCTAGCGACCCGAAAGGGGCAATGCTAAAGATCCTACGAGATCCATGACAGCACCTTCGAGGGTCACAAGGCAGTTATCGCAGAAGGCTAGCACGCCGGGAGAGGGGTATTCTTAATAGCGATAGAATAGATCTGTAGCTATTGGCAACGGGACCATTTCCAGGATTTCCTTTCGTTGCGGGCGCCGAATTTATTCTAACTGGAATTATCGCTGCAGTCGTTATAGCTGTCTTTGTCAGATGGCTCATGAGTCAGCGGCGAAAGGAAAAGAGGTATTCTGAGAATGCGTAGACGCAACATGGCTATTAACAGAGAAGGGTTATTGTCCACTCTGCAAGGTCGAACGACAGTTATGTAGAGTCGGCATTCTAATGTGATTCCATCGCCGTTGCAGCGTATGCCTCCTAAAGATCGATTGAGCTGCATAAATCTGACGGCGTGAGCCTATCGTAGGGAGAACGGGGGGACCCGCGCCGTCAGAAACTAAACCCAAACGGACGGTTGAGAGCCATCTGGGATTGTAATTCGGCAGGATAATCTATTAAGGCAGTACGGAACTAGATGCAGATAATACTGTACTGCATGTTTCATGTTGCGAATATTTTTATTTGCCGGCGTCTATAGAATTGTACCTTATTCTGCAGGTCTGGTTAGTATGCAGTTTAACTCTATATAACAATGTATTTATTTGCCGGTTTGCGAACCTCACAACCATATGGTAGTTGACAACAAGGCCAAGATATCATATATTCAGATTATCAAGGAAGACCTCGGGGTTTTCCATATTACGCCGGATAATGGCCCGATCCCTGAATTTAAGGCGGGCCAATTCGTCACCCTCGGCCTCCACATTCCAAGCGAGGGCAAAATTATTCGCAGGGCTTATTCCATTGCATCGCCCCCTGAGCAAAAGAAAAGATTTGAACTCTACATCCGTTGGGTTCGCAAACCTGTGCCTGGCAGACTCACGACGGAGATGTTTAACAAAAGAGAAGGCGACGAGATATTGTGGGTCAAGCCGACAGGCATTTTTACAATAAACGAAAAAATGCATGATGGCAGTTCTGACAACAGGAGGATGGTACTTATCGGTGGAGGAACGGGCCTCGCCCCCTTTGTAGCATACTCCATGCACTTGAAGGCAATAGGCAGCAAGCGCGAAATCGTGGTATTGCACGGCGCAAGTTATGTCGACGAGCTCGGCTATAAGGACCTCTTGACTGCACTTGAAGAGGAGAGCCTAGACAAAGGGAAGGACAACTGGAACTTCCGTTACCGCGCAAGCATCAGCAGGCCGCAGGAATGGTTCAACAGAACATGGAACGGCCAGAAGGGTAGGGTCGAGTCGTTCTTAAGACCAAAGGCCGGCAAAGACCTCTCGCCGCTTGAAGAGCTGGTGGGCGAAAGGGTGACCCCGGAGAACACGTCATTCTATATCTGCGGCTGGCAGGGAACGGTAGATGGCGCGCTGGACTTCTTAATCCCTAAAGGTTTTGTTACCGAGCGCAGCAAGCGCAAGGACGGAAGCTATGATGTCAAGTTCGAGTCATACGGCTAGATTTTTTTAAAGCCTTATATTTTCGTCAAATTAGGTTTATAATGATGAAGTTTGAATTTGAAGAATTTGCGACTGTCGAGGATGTTTTCCTCTATCTTGTGTCCGTCGCGCCATACATGAAACAGGTAATGCCAGTCAGCTCATACAAGGGCTACGTCTTTTCTATCGTGCCACTGACCCCGGTTTCGGGCGAACTCCTGATGATGATATATACAAAGGGCAAACTTGAGACCGGTCTTGTCGAGTTTGACGTCTCGACAAAGAAGTTCAAGCAGGTGACAGCAGTCGAACGCGCAGACAAGAATTATTTTATTGTCCTGACACCAAAAATTGCGACGCTGGCAGACGAAGCGATCAAGGCAATGAAAGGTTAGATTCGCGGCGGCGCTGCAGCCGTCACCGATTTCTTGCGCGAGTATCTTTCTACAATGTCTTCTGGAACCTGGCCGTTGAACAGCTCTTTTGATAAACCGCGAAGGTAACGCATGATTGCCCATGTCCCTGCCTTGATAAGAGCAGCCATGAACACCTTCATCGCCGGGCCATAGGTTTTGTTCCTTATGATGATTGGAATTATGTCGTTTATCACGCGCAGGTTGTGTTCCCAACATCTCCAGAACAGAGTAAACTGCGCCTCGTTGAGGTTACCAAAGTGCATCGAGTTCTTTTCGGAAAAGTCCTGGTAGAGCAGTGGAGCCACAAGGCCCCTCATGTGTGTATGTTTAAAGTCATCTATGAGATCAATAGTGTACTGGGTCTCGTCTGGCGTTTCATCAGGCCACCCGATTATGAGCGTAAGAGCCGGGAACCAGTTGTTCTGGTTGAGCACCTTGCAGCCTTCCCTTACCACCGCGTCCCATTCTTCAGGCTGGAACGGCTTTGTCTTGACACCAAGGTGTTTCTTGACCATCCTTGGCGCAACCGTTTCAACGCCAAGGTTAGTTGCAAGCCATCTGCCGCCAGCAACATTCATTCCGTTGATGTCAGACATTTTCTTGATAAGGTCTGGCGAAGATGCAACTGCAGAAAGCGTCATGTGGGTTGTGCCTACAAAGCGTGCGCCCGTTGACTTTAGGCCACTCCAAAGCTCAAGAATGGCGTCGGAATTTGGTATAAAGTCCTTGTTGTCGCAGCCATAGAGAAGCATTTCGTCTGACTGGAGCCATATCGAATCAAAGCCATAGTCAAGGTTGAGCTTGGCCTCCTTTTGAAGTCGATTAAGCGGAAAGTCCTTCTTTGAGCGCTTGTTGACGTCACAAAAGTCGCATCCTCGTCCGCAGCCGCGCATCGCTTCAATGAGCGAATTGACCGTCGGTCCCTGCATCATGGGGACGTTCTCAATGTTGCGTACAAAAGTGTGCAACAATTCCGGCGCGTCACCGGCTTCAAGATCGTGAAACAGATCGAGCGCAAGTTCGTCCGCCTCACCGATGACTACAGTATCGATTCCATGTATCTTCATCCTATCAGGCTTGGCAAGCTCCCAAGACCCATTGCCTCCGACGACCACCTTAAAATTGTATTTTTTCTTTAGCTGGATAATAGAAGCACACATCTTCTTGAATTTCATGGCTACGTATGATAATTTTTCAGGCGACATTGTCGTCGTAACTGGCGCCATGCCAAGTGGGTCCATTACGTTGATGCCTAAGACCTTTGTATCAGGTCCCACGCACTTTTCCAGTGTCTCTGGGTGTGCGAGGAAGATTTCATCGCGTTTGTATTCCTTTAATAGCGCCCCTTCAATTCTTCTCAGACCGCACTGCGCAACCTTGACCTCGCCGGTCTTCGAATCGGTTTCGACACTTGGGCAGAACAGCTTGTCAAAAACAAATTCTGGAACAAGTTCGTAAGGGCCGCAGGCAATAAAGCCGTAGAGGAAGTTACCTCTGTAGTTTGTCATTAGACTGCGGTCAGCAGTTAAAACAATTCTTTTCCCGCCTGATTCTACCATGCTGGGTGTATCATTTATTCGATGTGGAATGGCTATAAATCTATATCGTTCGGTTAAACGACATGAATATTACTAGCATTTTGGTTCAAAGATTCTACTCCTACATACGATAAAATGCGTTTTACAAGGTGGTATTATCAGGATGAGGCAGTTTGTCCTTCTGGCTCAAATGACCTGATTGAACATTATCCCTAGTACAGGCCCTTCCTGTGGCCCTTTGTCAGTATGAGCTTTAGCTTGGCATGGTCAAGCATGTTGAGGGCGTCACCCAGCGTCACCCAGCGAAAGTCGGCGTGCTCTTCAGAGATCTTGATCTCTCTTGTAGGCGTCGTCGCAAAAAAGAATGTGACTTCCTTCTCTGATTTCATTCCGTCTCCCCTGAAATAGGAATAATTTATCTTGCCAATGTAGGAATGGATGTCAAGTTCCTTGATGCCAGTTTCTTCCAGCACTTCCCTGATAAGCGTCTGGATCTCGCTCTCGCCTTTTTCCTTATGGCCCTGTGGAAAACCCCAAAAGCCTCGCCTATTTCTCAAAAGCAGAAACTCGGAAGACGTACTGTCTTCGACCGAATTCCGGTATTTGATCACAGCGCCTATTGATTGTTCAAGAGCCACGCTATACTGACATCAGAAGCCAATGGCAATTATAATATTGTTTTTCTCCTTAAAGGTATTAATATCGTTTACAAAACTGAACTGTGAGGGCCGGTCGTCTAGTCCGGTAGGATACGGCATTGGCATTGCTGAGGTCGTGGGTTCAAATCCCACCCGGTCCACTCCCTTCAATACCCCAGAGCTCTTCTCTGATCTCTATGGCAACTTGTTTCTTGCAAATGATTTGGTATTCCCTGAAAACTGACCTGCTCGCCGGGTCGTAGCCAACTTCGACTATTTTCCTGAATGTCTCAAGACCTGTACTCGCAATTATCGTGCCAATGCCTGTTTCTTTACGCATTATCTGGCTCACCACTTTTGCAGGCAGATTGCGTTTGAAAACTTTGCTGTATGCTTTGATGAGCACTTTGTTTGCATCATTCGTGATGATAGACTGTCTGATGATTGTCCTTGCATTTTCTTGTTGCTCAACCACCTTTACCTTCGTACTCGAATTCGTCAATATGCTAAGTACCTGTTCAACTGTTCCTGTTTCTGCCAGAAGGACTTTCTGGGCCGTTCCGAGCTTAATGCCATACCTTGCTTCAAGCTCGGCAATTTTTTGCAGCATATAGGTTCCAAAATCGCCATTCTTTGGAGTTGTGTCTGCCACAAAGTTGGTATCCATAAGCATCATGAAAAGATTGCCCTATACGCAACTAGTGTTAGAGCGAACGCTATAGTGACAACGCTTATGGTTTTTAGCCAGTTCTCAAGTCTTTTCGTTTGTTCAGGGCGGTCGCCGCTCTGCTTTTGTTGTTTGTAGGGCCGTGACATCCTGATCTCTGCATAACCAACAAGCCCGGCCAAGCCTGAGACGAGCAATGCCAAAATACTGATCGAATTTGCTTGCATGACGTATCCTGCCAGGACTGGCAGCGCCCCCCACGATACGGCGAACCAAAAGTTGTTGTGGAAACGGCCGCCAAATGCTTCAAAGTTGTATGCAAACAAAAAGAACCCCTCAAGTGGCGCAATTATCGCCAAGAGCGGAACAAATAACACGATATAATAGATGCCTATAGCGTAGGCCGCTGCCAAAGTCGCCGCCATCAGCGCTAAAAGCTGAACCTTGGTAAAGTAGCTACCCCAGGGTTTGGCCTTTTTGGACCCGAGGCTGTCCGCAACATGGGCAGAGATCCCGAGCGCAAGAGCGTAAATAAGTGCGATCGCGCCGACCCTGTCCCAGGCAATTTCTCCGGCAAGCATCGAACCAATGATTGTGAATGAAACACACATACCAGTGTATGGTAGGAATAGTAGGCCCACAAAGATACGGAACCTTGCAGGACCGAACTTTGGCACGAACCATTCATTTATGCGCGTCCCATTTGTTATGGTCATGGCTTTTCAGCAGACACTATGGCAGCCGTGCCTGCAGTGTATCGCCTGTGATCGATATTACTAAATCCTCTGTTGAGGAGGGCACAAGACGTCTCGTCAACCCAGTGCGAGTTTTTTATCAATTTGTCAAGCTGCTCAAAGACCATCCTCCACGACGTTACAAGCCTTCCTGCGAGCCGCAACATCGCAAAGTGAGCATTCCAGAGGCTACACATGATGCCAGCAGGATAAGTGAAATCGTGAAAAACAATGACGCCCCCCGGCCTAAGCACCCGCCAACACTCGTCGACCACCTTCACGATGTCGACGTACTTTGCTAGATACGACGACGCGACGACTTCGAATGATTCGTTCCTATACGGCAGGACTTCGGCTGTGCCCTGTGCGACTGCTGCTTTCATTTTGTGCTCCGATCTATCCAAGTACTCAAACGTAAGGTCGATACCGACCACGCTTTTGTCTGCACCTGCCAGCATTGAAGATAACAGGCCCGTCCCGCAGGCAAGCTCGAGCACAGACTTCCGGCCGCCGACCGCTTTTACTATTTCGCGCTTCCACGCAAAATCCTGGCCAAAAGTCGCCATGCGTACGATTTTATCATAGCTATCCGCGTTGGCAGAGGTAAAGAACCTTCTAGCACTCGTGTGGCCATCATGGACCAACATCGATACCGGTATGGCTATACTCGCTATTATGCATTGAAAAAAGTAAATCAATGGCCATGCGCTAATTGTATTTGCCGTGTATTTTGTAAATTGGCAACGCGAAGTATCCGTGGAGGAATTGAACGGGCAAAAAGTGATAGTAAAGCGCAATAAGCCGACTAAAGAATTCCATGAATTCTTGCTAATCTACATGTATTCGCTGATCTCAATGCTCCTGGCGGACCCGTCAGCGCCCCCAACCTTTGGCGAGATTATGAGAAATGAGGGCCGCGATATGCGAAAGAATCTGGAAAAAATAGGGGTTTCGACACCAGAGCTGATTTCAATTTCGGACTTTGACTTGGTTGAAGAATACATAGAAGGTGGTGATCTGTATATAGCTCTTGCTTCCGGCCTCCCTGTTAGTCTGGCTTTTGGCGCGGGCTGCCTGACGGCTAGGATGCACCGTGCTGGCTATGCTTTTGTCGACAACAAGGCGCAGAATTACCTAGTCAAGGGCGATTCAGTTGTCAGGACCGATCTAGGGTTCATACAAAAGAGCAACTCGCATTATGCAAGGAACATGGACATTGGCTCTTTCCTTGCAAGCGTCATGGATCTGGACGGGTACCGGGAATTTGAAAAGGCATTTCATGATGGGTACCTGTCAGAATCCGGACACAAGTTTTCTTATCTTTCTATAATCATCCGTAACATCCTATCATTGGGCTTTTCGTCAGACAACAAGGTGACACTCAAGAACATGACGCTTGACTGTAGAATGCTGTTAGATGCCTAGATGGGCGGAAGCTCTGCTTTCTTGTCAAAGCCACCAGAGCCAAACTTGCAGTAAAAGCACTGGTCGGACTGCATATACGTCAGCTTTTGTATCGATATTGCTCCCAGCTTAAGAGCAACCTTGGTCATGAATCGATACTTTAGCGGCATTGCCGGTATGACCTCGTTAAAATAAACTTCGTAATGATCAGGGCAGAACTTGAGCGTGACTTGTCCCCTGTGCCGGAACTCTGGAGAAACGTCCTTGTTGTTGTCAGTCACAGTCTTGGCAACATTGATCTGCTCCCTGATGTATTCATGCTTTGGACAGGGGCAATCCTTGCCACCCGGATGCTTGTATGCAGGGGTGTTTTTCCAGTCAAAGTCTGGAAAATCCCGTTCAAAATCATCCATCGCTAGCATTTACGTAACATGATCTTATAAAGATGTAGGGGCGATTGCAATTGTTGCACCACCGCCAAATGCACGTTAATTGCCATATATAGGGTCATAGAATGACAAAAAATATATTTTTGATGTTATAACAGTGCGTAAGTAACGTGGTACGAGACAGTGACAATGGTGGCAGTGCAATATTGACAGCAACAACGGCAAACAACAACCCTGACGATCCTAACCTCAAGACGCTCTTGGAGTTCAAAAAGTTGGTTCTGGAAGAGCAAAAATCAGGCGAGAAAAAGATAGAAGAGATAAACGGCCAACTGGAAGGGGTCAAGAAACAGATAGATGGAGAGAGGATCCAGCTTGACGACCTCCGATCGAAGCTCAAGCAGGTCAACAAGGAAAAGGACGCCGAATACCCCAAGTTTATGGAGATGCGTAACAGCATTATCGAGACCAAAAACCAGATGAGGAATCTGGACGACAAAGTCAGCCCCGCGATGGCCAAATCCAGAAAGGAGCGGAGCGACATGCATAACCTCCAGAAGACGCTTGAGCAGATAGAGCGCGATATACAGACAAAGAAATTGTCGAAGGACGAAGAGCGCAAACTAGTTGCCAGGTCCAAGGAAATCGCTACAAAGCTTCACACCCTGAAGGTGATGCACAAGAAAGAGGACAAGTACCGCACCATGTCTACTCAGTACGATCATCTGAAGAATCAGGTTAATCGGATTTTCAACCTAAAAGAGGAATACGGTAGCAAGATAGGCAGGCTGAAAGAGAGTCTAGACAATCTAATAAACCAGAGAGAAAGCCTCTACGAAGATCGTAGAAAGGTCATCCATACAGTTAGGGAAGCCGGTGCCAAGCTCGAAATGATAGAGACCCAGCTAAATGCTATTGCGTTCAAGAAATCACGCATGCAGGCCGCAGAGCATCGGCACAGGAAACAGAGGGAAACCGATGATCGACGAGTGGCCAGGCAGGAGGCCATACAAGAGCGGGTCAAGCGGGACAAGGAATATCAGGATAGGTGGAACGCCTTGAAGGAAGCAGCACTCAAGAAGATGTCAAGCGGCGAAAAGCTCACATTTGACGAAATGAAGCTGATATTTGGCGACTCAAGCTCAGAGTAAGATACGTTTTTGTGTCAGGCAACTGTAACCGCTCCGGATGGCAGACAGGTTAGAATACACAGGCAAGGTCTACATCTATAGCAGCGGTATGCCGGCAGACCACGTCCAACTTGCAAAGGAAAAGCTGGGCGAATATGGCGTGAACGAAAGTGACATTGAAGTTATCGAAGTTCCAGAGGGCGTACCGGAAGGATGCATAATGGTAACTTTGTGGCCGCACTATCTGTCTGTAGCAAAGGTGAAGCGGGTGCGTGAAGGCTCTATCTATGCCCCTCAGCTATTCAATATCCAGATGTGATCCAAAACATTAAATCTTCTGTACACCAATTTCACTGCGGATGCTGACTTTCTTTTGCAAGCGCGATCGCCACGGCGACTGCCCCGGTGAGTGGCCGGTGGACGCGGCATGTGGGCCCGACCATGATTGCTCGTTTGACATGAAGATGGTCAAATGCCAGTGCACGTGTCATAAAGGAAAGTAACCTTTATTTTAGCTTACAGGCGAATTCGATTTGGATAAAGGCGTCAAATGCTAGGTTTTTCTCAATTTCTATCTCAACTGGGCGGCTTGCTTGGCGGTGCTGGTTCAGAGTTTGACCCAAACAGCCCGTGGATGTGGGTTTACATAATTTCTATTGCAATAATTCCATTTTTCATGATGTACGCACAGAAATTCCAGTCACGCGTCATTCTCGGAGAAATCTCGAAGTCGCTTGTCAAGCTAAAAACAATGAAAGAAGGCGCCAGGAAGGAAGCGGTCGATTATGTCAAGACCGCGATAAGAACGTTCACTTCAAACGACCCGGCTGCTGGGGTCGACAGATTTTTGGAATATTTCACAATAATGCCGGTAGACCTTGACCCAAGCGGCATAGTACGCAAACTAGATCACATCATGAGGACTAGGGACGAGAGGCTGCGTGCCGAAGTTAGAAAACTATGCTCAGGTGCAACCGACCAGGAGGTTTCAAAGGTAGAGAACATTTTGGAAGCGGCGACGGCTCTCAACATGATTTACAAGATCGTGAGACACTTTTACCTGATGGGCAAGCGTACCACGAGTATGTTCGTTCTCGTGCAGCTACAAATGGTGATGCCTCTCTTGCTTGAAGAAGCTGAAGCTCTGCAAAAAGCAATAAACGCATTCAAGCGCGGCCAGCCTATAGGCGACGGCATTGGCCCAATGGTAGTCGGCAAAATGATGTTTGGAAAGGAAAAGAAATTGTTGGCGAGGGAAACAGTGTATACCGAAGATGAATTCAAGGGAAGAAAACTGTACCTTCTGAAAGCCGAAGGACCTGCGGGAACCGTAGGGAGACCCGGCGAAGCGATAACGCGACTTGCGGGTGACATGGGAATAAAGATCGACGCCATAGTAATGATAGACGCTGCACTCAAGCTTGAAGGCGAAAGGACAGGCGACGTAGCAGAGGGCATTGGCGCCGCTATAGGTGGCATTGGCGTTGAAAAGTACCAAATAGAGGACGTGGCTACCCGGCTAGATATACCAGTATACGCGGTCATCGTCAAGCAGTCGATACAGGACGCGATTACAATCATGCGGAAAGAAATAGCCGATGCGTTTGAGAAGGTAACCAATACAGTATATTCGGTGATTGAGGACAAGACGTCTGAAGGCCAGTCTGTATTGGTAATAGGCGTTGGAAACACTATGGGGGTTGGACAGTAATGCTCTTTCGCAAGAAAAAGGAAGTCAAGCCGGATATATACTCTGAAGAAAAATGTCAGTCGTGTGGGGAAAATGCAAGGCGCCGGTTTGAGGAGGGCGACTATGTGTATGGCTCCGGCGTCCAATGCAAGAAGTGCTCGTCTTCAAACACTCTTGTCATTGCGATTTATGGTGAATACCCTCCAGATGACAAGCATTAGAGAGTGATGACTTTAACAGACGATTCTGTCGGTATGAGTGTGTGTTCCGCCTGAACAACTATCTTGCTGTGCCCTTCCACAAGTATCGGGTACGCGTGCACGTTTCTTTTTTTGGCCAGGATATCGACAAGCCGGCGTAGGTCCTTTTCGTCGTACTTGTCGGTGAGCCATCGCAGGGCAAATGGCAGCGTCCTGAACCTACTCCATATGAGCTCCAGGAGGTCGTCTGTCTCCTTGTCCTTGGCCGGCTTTCTAGAAGTTATTCCAAAGATATTCCTCGTCTTTCCTTCGTGGACTACTCCCTGCCCATCTTTTGTAGTAACAAACGGTTCTATTGCGTACGCTTCATTTGGCAGCAGAGTAAAGGAAGATCCTATAGTCCAGATATTGGGTATCGACTTGCCTGCATGAATTGTATATTGTTGCAGCGAGTGGCCACTCAGGTTCTGGATCGGTCGAAAACCAAACTTGGTTATGGTGGCTTCTATGACCCTGCCAATATCGCTTGCTTTTGTGTTGGCTCTTGCAATCCGCACGGCCTCGCCAAGTGCTGTCTCGGCTGCCTTGACAAGTGGTTCGTATTTTGGATCATAGCAGACGGTAACGGCTGTGTCTGCGATAAAGCCGTCGATGTGTACCCCGATGTCTATCTTGAGCACGTCTCCCTCTTTTACCACCGTCGCGTCGTTTGGCTCGGCAGTGTAATGAGCTGCTATCTCGTTGAGGCTGGTGTTGACGGGAAAGGCTGGCTGGCCATTCATGCTGCGGATCTGCGTCTCGACCGACTCGCAAATCTCAAAAAGGGTTGATCCAACGAAATACTTTTTGCGGGCACTCTCCCGCACTTCGGCTGCTATCCTACCGGCCTGCAGATAGGATTCAAAATTCATCCAGTGATTTTGTGCGCTGTTCATTATATAGAGATTGTGCGGCAGACTGACTCTAAACGATTGTTCAGTATCCTTTCCACTGGTATAACCTCTACACCCGTTATAAGCCAGCAGAATCATTCGATTTACGCAGATGAACCACAAACACGTAATAAGGTTGATAGAGGATTGCAAAAGCGAGACCAATATAGATAGAAAAATCGAGATACTTTACACAATAAACTCGATGCTTCCAAAATCGCAGCGACTAAAGATACCGTCACTCATTACCAATGACTATGTCTATCAAGCACTTTACAGGATAGAAGAAATGATGCTGGTCGCCCCGTAGCTAGTAATTTCTCGTGTCGGTGTGCTTTTCATTATAATGTTGCAAGTATTCTGATTCTGTCGGAAATGCAGTGTTGCATTTGCTGCACATTACTGGCTCCTGATCGCTCTCTGGCATGCCACCAATTGTCTTTCTAGAAATATAACTATTCAATCGAAGCCATTGGTGCCATAGACCCCTATCAGGGCATCGAGTTCCAGTGTGGTTATTGGCAGTTGGTCCTTTTCTTTCCAAAAATCAAACTGTGGCGACATCAGGTAGTTCATTTGTGATTGCATGTGCCCAAGGCCTAGCACATGGCCCACTTCATGCACAGCAGAGTTCCTAAAGGCGTAACTGGGCAAATTGATCTCTGTCTTGCCATCTCCGTGTAGCACGACTGGAGCAAGGTAAACCCTGGCGTCAAGGCCAGTTTTTCCCTCGTTATACTTGACGGAGGTATATGCGCCGGTCTGGGCTGGATATTCTGGAAAGTCCTTGTACGTATCAAAAATATAGAACTTGACATCGCACGATTCCAGCGCCCCTTCGAACCTAACATAGTGGACGCTAAAACTCCAAGCCCCTTGATTGCCGGTGTATTCGCGAAGCGCCTGTCGCCATTTTTGTACGGCGAGCTTTGTCCACACATAGTATGAATTTTTCACGCCATCTTCCTTGTATATGCAACCCTCTATGGAATCTTGATCCCAACTGTACTTTGCCAACGGTACGGAAGTTTCTGTAAAATCGGTCTGTTCTACATAGTATTTGGCGGCCAGTACCGGAGAAAAAATAATGCCCATCGTAAGAACCGCAACTGCCAGTGCAAAAAGCGCCAGTCTCATTGTCAAATTAATGCTTTTTCGCCCTTGTCAAGAGTAGGAAGAGTGGTGCTTATTCCCATGCGTCGTAGCTTTTCCTTCACCGTTGGTATACCGGCCAAAATTGGCCATTGTCGCCCATAAATTGTTATTGTTCAGGGAGCAGTTTAATTAAAATGCTTTTTAAATTGCTATAGTGGAGCTAGCATGATTGAGCAATAGGAAATTCGTCCTTGACACCAGCATTATAATAGACGGCGAGATAACAAAAATGCTTGAAGCCGGCGATTTAGAAGAAGGAAGCGAGATCATTATTCCGCTGGCCGTGCTCGACGAACTCCAGTCACAGGCATCGACAAACAAGGAGCACGGCTTTGTTGGACTCGAAGAAATAAAGAAAATGCGCGAGCTTGCTTCAGCAAGAAAGATCGGGTTGAGATTTGTGGGTCAGCGCCCAGATATTGACGACATCAGGCTGGCAAAGCACGGCAGAATAGACGCAATAATCAAGGATGTCGCTATGCACGAGTCTGCCACGCTCATTACAGCCGATTATGTGCAGGCGCTGGTTGCAGAGGCGCAGGGGATAAAGGCGATGCACATACGTGCGCCAACCAAGACGACCAACCTTGAATTTGAAAAATACTTTGACGAGACTACGATGAGCGTCCATCTGAAAGAAGGCACAATCCCTACAGCGAAGAGGGGCAAGCCAGGCGAGTTCCAGCTCGTTAAGATAAGCGATGAAAGGATCACGTACGCCCAGCTGTCAAACATAATAAAGGAAGTCTCAGAAGCCAGCAGGGTTTCAGGCACCGGTTCTGTTGAAATAAGCAGGAGCGGCGCCACAGTCATCCAGTTCGGCAACTTTAGGATCGCAATAACAAGACCGCCATTTTCTGATGGACTTGAAGTAACCATTGTCAGGCCGATAGTCAGACTCGTGCTTGCAGATTACAATGCAAGCGAAAAGCTCATGGAGCGTCTGACCGGCAAGGCCGAGGGAATCATTATCGCCGGGCCGCCAGGCTCGGGCAAGAGCACGCTCGCAAGCAGCCTGGCGCAGTTCTACCTCGAGCAGAACAAGATAGTCAAGACGTTTGAATCGCCCCGCGACCTGCAGGTGCCGGAAGAAGTTACCCAATACGGGCCACTCGAAGGCAGCTTTGAAAAGGCTGTAGACATACTGCTTCTGGTCAGACCCGACTACACCATCTTTGACGAGGTCAGACGGAGGCAAGACTTTGAAGTATTTGCGGACATGAGGCTTGCCGGGGTAGGGATGGTGGGAGTCGTGCATGCAAGCAGCCCGCTTGACGCCATTCAGCGTTTCATGGGCCGCGTAGAACTCGGAATGATCCCGCACATTCTTGATACGATAATCTTTGTTCGCGATGGCGGCATCAAGAAAGTGTACGAGTTAAGCCTGACCGTCAAAGTGCCAACAGGCATGACGGAAGAAGATCTGGCTAGGCCTCTGGTTGAAGTGCGCGATTTTGAAACCGGCGCAATAGAATACGAGATTTATACATTTGGAGAAGAGAACGTCGTCGTTCCGGTTGCAAACATTGCCAAGGGAGCCAAGTCGGAAAGCGGAGTGCGCAAGCTGGCGCAGTCCAAGATAATGGACGTTGTTCGCAGGTTCGACCCGCATGCTGAAGTGAACGTCATTTCAGACAACAAGGTGCAGGTAAGAGTCAGCAAGGAAGCCGCGCCCCGGATCATAGGAAAGGGCGGCGCTACCGTTTCGGAGCTTGAGGAAATGCTAGGCGTCAAGATAGACATCGAGGCCAAAATTCCAACCCTCGGCAAAGAGATTAAGTTTGACATAAGCGAAAGTGGATCATCCGTAAACATACTGCTTGACGACAGCGTAGTCGGGCGCACGATCGATGTCTATGTTGAAGACGAATACGTCCTTAGCAGCCAAGTCGGCAAAAAAGCAAGGGTGAAAATAGACAAGCGCAGCGAGTCTGGAAGAAAGATAGTGAACGCGATAATCGCTGGTCCGGAGATCAAGGTATTTCTGAGTCGACATTAGCGAAAGCCGGCGAGCCCTTGACTCTTCACAAGTCTGATAAACTCTTCTAACTTTTTAAGAGTTTCAGGGTGCAGGTGGTGTTCGATTCCTTCGGCGTCGCGGCTGGCAGTGTCTTCGTCGACTCCTATGATCTTGAGAAACTCGGCCAGGACACCATGTCTATCGTGAATGTTCTTTGCGACGGCTATACCTGATTCTGTCAAGCTGATCCCCCTGTACTTTTCATAATTGAGATGGCCGCTCTCGTTCAGCCTCTGTAGCATCTTGGTGACGCTGGGCGAACTGACATTGAGGTAACTGGAAATGTCAACCGTGGTAGCATAGCCCTTCTGGGCTATGAGCTCGTAAATGACTTCAAGGTAGTCCTCCATTCGAGTCGTACTGCCTACCTTTTGCGCAGTGTGGGCGTTACGGATAGACTCGAGGCGTTTTCCGGTTTTTGTCTCGGGGTTCGCCCCTAATTTCCTTGCCAATTGCTATAGCTCCGTGGTTCATAGCAATAAATATTAACACTGTTAAAAAATCTTGCATCACCGTGGACCTCGTACTATCGGCCTCTAAACTGTATCAGATGCCCGGTAGCAGGGACCTCCTTATAGTGGATACTCGCCAGTTCTCCGCCTACTCTGAATCTCATATTCCCGGGGCGGTCAACATTGACCTCATGCAGTTTCACTGGATCGACACCTCAAAGCAAGGGATAAGACAATTCAACAAGCAGGCAAAGCTCTTGCTTTCAAACATCGGAGTATCAAAGAACAAACACGTGGTATTTTACGATGATGTTTCCGGCATGTCCGCAGCAAGAGGCGTGTGGCTCTTGTTGTATTTCTCCCACGACAAGGCTGCAATGTTGGATGGCGGACTGAACAGGTGGAAATCGGAAGGATTCAAGACAGAAACTATAACCCATCCATTTGTCCATTCGAACTTCAACGGCAAGCCAGACCCCAAGATTCTGGCCGATTTTTCTCGAATAGAACTAGCCATAAGAAAGAAAAAAGCGGTCATTATCGATGCTCGCCAAAAGGAAGAGTATAATGGGTCGGCCGTCAGAGCCGCGCGCGCCGGCCACATTCCAACAGCTATCAACATCGACTGGAACGAGAATTTGGAGCAAGAAGCCTTCAAGAGTCCTGAAAAGTTGGCGCAGATGTACAAATTTCCAAAGGACGCCGAAGTGATAACATACTGCCAGGGCGGTTACCGCGCGGCCAACAGCTTTGTCGTTCTGAAGATGCTCGGCTTCAAGAATGCAAGAATGTACCTTGGTTCCTGGGCAGAATGGGGGAACAGACCGGAGTTACCCGTGGAAAGGTCTAATCGTAAATAAAGTCCGAGCTTATACGTAGCAGCTTCCTGTTTTCCAAAAAGTAGCAATTGATCATCTTGCGCCTGTGCGCCAGGTTTAGCACCAAGAGTTGCATAACGATTGTAGACTGCAACAGCAATCCAATTCCCGAGCCCTCGGAATCAACGTTGACCGAAGCAAATCCCTCTTGTTTGAATCTCTGACTCAATTCCTTGCCCCCTGTCCCAAGCGTTATTACTGAATCGCCTTTTTTGGCACCGAAAATCGGAGAGTGGCAAAACTCTTCTACCTGATATGTCAGAGCCTTTGCGCCAAAAACTTCGTTGAATTTGAGCGCGCCATACATTGCGATTGGATACAGCGCGGCATTGCCCAGTATGAAATAGCTGCCTTTGCTGTCAATTTTGCCAGCTAATCGTTGTGCCTGCTTTTCGGCCTGATCAATTGACTTTGTAAGGTTTGGGAGCTTCACTTTCGCCACGAGGGAACTGCAGGCAAGCATACTCGAGGTAAAGCTGATGGTTCCTGCTGTGGTGACACCGGTGCTTCTGTATTTCAATTCAATAGTGTCATCGCATGTCGTGGCAAGGGGGCTGGATGGGCTTGTGGTAATTGCATTGACGCGAATCCCTTGCCTTTTGGCCACTTTGGCTGCAATGATATTGGCCTTTGTTTTGCCGGAAATCGAAATGACGTATACGTTGCGGCCGCTCGCCAGTGACGGATTCTGGATCAAGTCGGTTGGATAGCAGCAAAGAGCGCGACCGCCCGAAACATACTGTGCTGCGAGGCCTGCAACGTAAGAGTCGCCGGAGCCAACAAATAGGCAGTTCTTGCTCTTCGATGGGAGCACTTGTTTTGGCAAGCCCGCCACCTGGTATCCTATCTCTGCCTGCATCGCTTCTATGGCGTTCACAATGTCACAAAAATGGAAAGATCCTTAAAAGTTTGAGAAGTCGCCTAGAATTTATCCTTGGATATCTTTTTCGCCTTGATGTAGTCTACGAAGTAGAACAAGTACGCCCTCTGGTTCACCTTGAGAACCCAAGGGATGAACGACTCGACCTTGCTGCTCTTCTCACTAATCTCAAAGCCAGAATCTTCAACGAACTCGCGAAATGAGTGTCCGTCAAACGTCCTTTTCGCCGGAGGTTCGCGGTTATAGTCGTACGGGTCGGTAATTACAACATCGCTGTGCGGCTTCAGCAATTTGTGAGCTGCCGCAAGCAATTTGTCAGCGTTTACAAGCTCAAGTAGATTCAGTGCAAGTATCAGGTCGAACTTGGCTTGGTGAAACGGGGCATTGAGCGAGTCGGCCACACAGAACTCCATGTTTCCACGCTTGCCCTCGTACATTTTTTTCCTGGCTTCGCGAATAAATGAAAATGAAATATCGATCCCGATTGCAAAAGCGTATTTTTGCGCGAGGAGTATTGTACTATATCCCATTGAGCAGGCCATGTCCAATGCGACGCCATCCATCTTGGGGTTTATGGTGTGGACTACGCGGTTGTAAACTTCGTTAGGCTTCAAGCGCCACCTGAGCGACTTTAGCAACCTGTCCTCGGTAGAATGATCATACTGTGTCCACCTGTAGGGAACAAACCAGCTACCACCTTCTTCGTACCTATCGTTCGCCGCATTGCTAGGTGAAAATTTCGAACCGCTCTCCTTCAGGAACTCCTTCATTTCATTTGTCTTACTGTCCATCAACCATCTGCCATATGTCTGCGATCTCCCAGCCGCGTAGGCAGCAAAGTCCTTGACCACTATCGCCACACCCTGAATTACTGGGTACCTTGCGCCGCATTCCTCGCACTTCAAAAATCCCTCTGTGCACTCGTTTTCCCTATCCATGGCAAGGCTTTCAAGAGTGAGTCGCAACTGCTTGTCAGTGTGCTGCAGGCAGACAAGATGGTGCGCGAACTGAACCTTCATGGTCGAATATCACAGTGGCCATGTCATATAAATATCACAGAAGCCCGTCTTCGTGCAGCCTGTTCAATAGCGGTGCCAGAAAGTCGCGGACTTCTCGTTCGCCCAGCTTGATTGTAGTGACGATGCCAAGCGCGATCGAAAGCATATTGCGGTCTTCCCTCGCAGTATGAACCGCAGCGCCAACTATTCTGAACGACTTGGCGTTATCGTGCAACCACTTTTTCCAGGTCCCGGTGCGTTCAGTATTTGCTTCGAGCGACGAAATGACATAGTCGATATCCATCCCTTCGTGTTTGTCGAGCAGACTCAGCTTGACCATCGGAAGCAAAAGCGTCGCCTGCTGGACGTCAGAGTGCGTCTTGTTCAACTCGTCAATGATTTCCTCTTCCTTGTCTTCCGGCTCGATGTCTCCATATTGCGGAAAAAAGTATCCGGCCAAATTACCATCCCAGTCGTATATCTTGTAGAGCGTGTCGTCGTATTCCATCTTCCACCCGCCGCTCTTGCCGAACAACTGGTATCATCGTCATTTCCGGCAATTTGTATGTAATCTGTATCGCCAGTGATAGCAGTCATAAGCCATGGCGAGGGACAAAAGATGTTTTGCTTACCGTTGACTTAAATTATCCCTGAGGGCTTAACCAATCCATGTCAGAACCACAACCATCACAAGAACAAACATCCCAGCGCAGGGACGGTCCACATGACACAATATACATTGGCAAAAAACCACTAATGACATACGTGACGTCAACTTTGATCCAGCTAGCCAATCAACCAACAGTAACAATCAAGGCAAGAGGCCTGAGCATCGGACGGGCAGTCGACGTATCACAGATCACGCTGAAGAGGATGGAAACCGCCGGGTACAAGATAGGCGACGTAAGAATAGGTTCCGAGACTGTACAATCGGAGGACGGCAGGACTAGAAACGTTTCTACGATTGAAATTGAGATAAAGAAGAACTAAGCCTGCTGCTTCTTTTGCTTTTTATTATTATAGCCCTGAATCTATTGTAGACAAGTATGAGCTCAGCGGCGATCTACCTTGCGCACCTGAACCCGATGACAAAGGCACACGAATCGATAATTTCTACCCTCAAACAGGACTACCATGTCTATGTTTTCCCTGTGCGATTTGTTAAGGACGGCCGGGAGATAAACACAAAGAGCTTTCCTTTTACATTCGAGATGCGCAAATCGATGGTAGAGTCTGTCTTTGCCGATTCGGTGGCGGTGCTTCCGGATTATACCTTCTACGCGCCATATTCTAAATACATGCCACCCCTCCTGTCATCCCGTTCGTGGAATCTGCGCAACCAGATAAAGGCGCAGATAAAGGAAGAAAAATTTGTGTCATACACTGGCGACAGGGCCGAACAGTTGATGCTGAAAGCATATAGGCTCAACCCGCTCAGGGCCGAAAGGCTTGAAATTTCGGCCTCGTCAGTCAAGGAAGAACTCTACGCGCAGGCTGTGGGAGGCGGCAATGAAGATTGGCGTGACAAGGTGCCAAAGCCCGTGGCAGAGATCATAAAAAAGAATTGGAATACTGTGGAGAAATTTGCACGAATGGAAGATAGCACCACGAAGGTGATGGGGATGAAGTTTCCAAAGGAAGGCTACAAGTAGTTTAAGATTTTTATAAGCCAGCGAGGGATTCTGCTTGCATACACATGAAGGATAAGGGCGGCGACTTCGTCTGGTTCGACGGCAAATTTGTAAAATGGGAAGACGCCAAGGTTCCGGTTTTTGCGCATGCCCTTCACTATGGCACTGCAGTCTTTGAAGGCATCCGGGGCTACGCAGCCAAAAACAACATGTACATTTTCAGGTTGCAGGATCACATGGAAAGGCTTCACCGCTCTGCGGGCGTATATTCTATTTCACTAAGTTATTCCACAAAAGAGCTTGCCCAGGCCACAGTCGAGCTTTTACAAAAGAACAGGATGAAGGATTCATGTTACATCCGTCCGCTAACGTTCGTTGGCCTGCACGGCATAGACCTGAATCTGACAAAGAACTCGCCAAGCCACACCGTCATTATTACTTTCCCGTTTGCAAAATATTTCAAGGGTGAAGGCATCAAGGCATGCGTTTCTTCGTGGCGGCGCATCCACGACAGTAGCACTCCGCCACTTGCAAAGGCGGCAGGGAACTACCTCAATTCCATCCTGGCGACCCAGGAAAGCAAGCGCAATGGCTACGACGAGTCGATACTGCTCGACATGTCTGGAAACGTCAGTGAGGCTTCAGGCGAGAACATATTCCTTGTACGGCGTGGTAAGATCTATACTCCTTACTTTGCTGATTCTGCGCTTGAAGGAATAACTCGCGAAAGCGCGATAAAGCTAGCAAAAGATCTGGGCCACGAAGTGACAGAACGCTCCATCCCGCGAACAGAGCTATACATGGCTGACGAGATATTCCTTACCGGCACTGCAGCTGAAATTGTCGCTGTAACCAGCGTCGACGGCCACTCCGTTGGAGGAGGCAAGGAAGGACCTGTGACGAAAGGTATTCGTGAAATGTATGCGAAAGTTGTATCCGCAAGCAGCAAGGATTACATGGATTGGTTGACCCCAGTATGGTGAGCACCAAGATAGCAGTTATCGGGGTTGGCGGCTGGGGCAAGAACCACGCAAGGGTGCTAAAGGATCTTGGCTGCCTTGCGGCCATCAGCGACCTTGATGCCGCGAGGGCAAAGGAGATAGCCGGTAAGCACGGCGCGCAGGCTTATTCTTCTATTGAAGAGATGCTTGACAAGGAGCGACTTGATGGCTGCCTCGTATGCACGCCGACCAAGACGCACTCCACAGTTGCAAAAAAAGTAATGGAACACGGCGTGAATACGTTTGTGGAAAAGCCGATGTCGTTTTCATCCAAAGAGTGCGAAGAGATGATGCAAGTAGCGGAAAGGAAAAAGGTTATCCTGACGTCGGGCTATGTCGAGCGATTCAACCCTGCTGTGAGTGACGCTCGGAAGCTCATAGAAGGCGGCATGTACGGCGACCCGATGATGATCGAGTTCCACAGAGAAAACAGAATGCCGCTGCACATAAAGGACGTGGGAGTGATATACGACACTTCGGTGCATGACATCGACGCAGCGATGTTCCTTTTCGGCAGCCGGCCAAATGTCGTTTTTGCGCGTGCAGGCAAGCGTTTCCATTCGTTTGAAGACTTTGCAACAATCATGCTCGGGTTTGAAGGGCAGAAGGTCGCCATCATCGCGTCTAACTGGCTCACTCCAAAGAAGGTCAGGACTTTTAGCGCCGTCTGCACTGATGGCATAATCACAGGCGACTTTTTGACACAAGAGATCAAGATAGACCACGCCGATGCAACAATAATGCCTCGCAAGCAGTTTCAGGAACCACTAACGCTAGAGCTGCAGAATTTCATAGATGCAATAGAAGGCAAGGCAAAGATAGTGGTGAGCGCAGCCGACGCGACAAATGTGACAAGGGTGGCCGAGGCAGCGATACTGTCAAGTAATACTGGTTCGCCTGTATATCTGGATCTAAAATGAAAAAATCGATGCTTGACATACTTGCATGTCCAATAGACAAGCACTACCCGCTTGAATTGTTCGAAATTGTCTCTGAAGGCCAGACTGTCAAGGAAGGCCTGCTCTTTTGCACAAAATGTAACCGCTACTACCCAATCATTGATGAGATACCTGTAATGCTACCTGACGAGCTTCGTGAAAAGGACAAGGGACGGGACATTGATTTCCTGAAGAAATGGCAGAGTAAAATTCCTGAGAAAGTTATAAAGCAAGGAAATCCATGGCATCTCTGAAGCGATGAGCAACTATACTGCTCCGGCTGGCGTGATAAATTATGTGGCCAAGACAGCCAAGATAGGAAAGAATGTCAAGATATGGCACTTTGCATACGTCGGAAGCGAAGTCGAGGTAGGCGACAATGTCATGATAGGCTCGCTGACCCATGTGGACTACAAGGTAAAGATTGGAGAGAACACCCGAATTGAAGGATCAGTTTACATACCGCCTATGACGATGATTGGAAAGAATGTGTTCATAGGCCCTGCGGCGGCGTTCACAAATGATCCGTACCCTATGAGCCCCAAGATGGTGGGTGTTATCGTAGAGGATGGCGCGATAATAGGAGGGAGGTCAGTATTCAAGCCTGGAGTTCGGGTCGGGAAAAAGAGCGTCGTCGCAATGGCCGCAGTGGTTACAAAAGACGTTCCACCTGAAACTATGGTTATGGGTCATCCCGCAAAGCCTGTTTACAGCCGTGCAGAGTACGATAGGAAGAAGAAAGAGTGGGAGTCAAAGTAGTTGATAATCGAGGATGAGACTCCAGAGTTTCTTGAAAAACTAAAAACTACCAAAATTTCTCTGGCAACGAACCTGACGACTGAAGAACTGCTAGGCGAAATGGAAAAGAAACTTGATTGCAAAGTCTGGATAGACGCCGTTGGCGAGTGGCACCTAAAGCCAAACAAGAAATCATAATGGCCGTATGTTTTTCACTTCCGGATTCACTAGGAATCGTGAATCGGGCTCTTTTCCAGCCAGAACATTTAGCAAATTCTTGGCAGCGACTTCTGCCATCATGGAGCGGGTCTGATAGGTCGCGCTTCCAATGTGAGGTAACAACACTACGTTTTTCATTTTCAAAAGTGCACTTGTTCTTGACAAAGGCTCATTTTCATATACGTCAAGAGCTGCGCCGGCGATCTTGTTGCTCCTGAGCGCTTTGGCAAGGTCAGCCTCGTTTACTATGTTTCCTCGTGCAGTATTTATCAAAAATGCAGTTTTCTTCATCAGTGGGAGCTTGTTCTTGTTGATCATTTGGCGGCTCGCGCTGTTCAGGCTGGAATGTATTGAAACAAAGTCGCTCTTGGCGAGAAGATCATCAAGCTCTGCATACCCTGCACCAAGATCTGATTCGAGCTGATGATTCCTGCTGCGATTGTGATACAATATTTTCATATTGAATCCTCTTGCTCTTCGCGCCAACGCGGCTCCGATCCTGCCAAGACCGATTATACCCAGCGTCGTGCCGTGCACATCGTAACCCAGCATCAGGTCAGGAGACCAGCCGACTTTCCATTTATTTTCCCTGACATATCGATCCGCGTTGATGATGCGACGTGCGCAGGCGAGAATGAGCGCAAATGTAAGGTCCGCCGTTGCTTCAGCAAGAATGTCCGCGGTATACGTGACATAGATCCCCCTCGCAGTAGCCTCCTTAACATCGATATGTTCAAAGCCCGTGCTGTAAGAGCTGATAACTTTCAGATTGGGCCCGGCCGTGTTCATAACCTTACCATCTATCTTGTCAGAAAGCATACATAGGATGCCATCTTTGCCGGCGATATTTTTCAACATTTCTGCTCTGCTTGGGGGCCTGGGCTTATTGTTCAGCGAGACCTGACATGCCCTTAAGAGCATGGGTAAGGCCGGGTCTAGAATTTTCCTCGTTACGTAGACCTTCTTGCTCAAAGCGTAATTAGTTGCATTTTCATTCTTATTTAATCATGATAGGTTAGATATGCCATTGTGCTTATTATCCAGCGTGACATACATCAGTAAAAGCCCGTGCCCCTACAGACACTTGGCTATCTTTTAATTATCTTTCTGAATTCATACGGCCCGAAAACATAGAAGTCAGCATCAACGAGCGCAGCTAGTCCGAGGACAATCACTAGGAACGCGCCCATCGGATCTAACTATGGAGTTCTTCCTAATCTTCTAAATTAACATGGTTAAGCCAGCCTTAAATTAGAAATTACGTCGCTCTCCAGTGCCTATCGGCAATCTTCACACGGGCCCTGCTCGTTGAGCAATAACCCCGCTTTCTGACGGGCAGGGCTATCTTTTATAGCTGTTCTGAAGCTAAGATGCTCATTATGATCCGTCCGCTTATCATGGTAATTTGCGCGGTCGTTATATTCATACCAACTATTGCATATGCGACATCTGGTCCGGCGATCGGTCTTTCAAAACCTATGCTAAAGTCGGTAATTGCACCGGGGACCAACGGCGTACAGGTGGGCCAGCAAGTTATTATCTCGACGACCGTTGCTCGGGGCTATGAATATGAGAGTGCTGTTCCTTATGTAGTGTTATTGGAAGTTAGAGACTCTGACAGCGTAACAGAATTCATTTCCTTTCAATCCGGGAAATTAGAAGATAACATTGACGAGCAGATCGAAGTCGGCACCACCTGGATACCAGCTAAGGCAGGTACATTCTCATTGAGGGCTTTTGCGATATCTGACTTTGAAAATCCACAGATACTATCTTTTGTCTATGAATCCGCAGTCGAAATTAACAGTGTTGCAATTTGCAGCGGTTCCGCTGAATGTATTCGTGGAGTAGTGACAAAGATTGTAGACGGCGATACGCTTGATATTGGCGGAACCAGAATTAGACTCGCGATGGTAAACACTCCGGAAACTGGTGAAGCTGGATACGACGCTGCAAAAGAATTCACAGAAACCCTATGCCACGTCGGTTCCCAAGCGGTAGCAGATGAAGATGACAGCCAAACCGAGGGGAGCTTTGGCAGGATGGTTGCAAAGGTGACTTGCGGAGATAAAATTCTCAACGCCGAGCTACTCAACACCGGTCATGCGAGAATGTTGTCACAATATTGTTCTGTCAGTGAATTTGTTGTCGAGGAGTGGGCAAAATATGGATGCGAAATAACAGATGATCTACCTGAAGAAACACAATGTGATTCTTCTTATCCCGATGTATGCATACTGCCATTTCCACCGGACTTGGATTGTAGTGAAATAGCATTTCGGAACTTTAGAGTGTTGGCACCTGATCCGCATCGGTTTGATAGCGATAAAGACGGAATAGGATGTGAAGGGTAGCGATCTTTGAAAAAGGCTCTCAATTAGAAAATCAGAGTTATGCCCGGAAATGGTATAATCCGGTCCCCTTGAATTGAAATTGGTATTCGACTATTTCACGAGAAACAGGGTTTCAGCCTCTGCAAGTCCGAGCAATTCAGACATCGACCAGGACCTTGAATCCGCCGTAAGCCGTGCGCTTATGCTCGAAAGGAATTGACTTCGGATCCATTAATTTGGCTAGGCGGGGATCCTTCATGACTTTGGCGTTGACGCGGTCGCGATGCGCGCGCGACTTGAAGACGATCCATGAAAAAAACACGGTCTCACCACGTTTGACCTTGACCTTCCGAGGGAACGGCACCCCCATTTTCACGTTCAGGTCATCGCCTACACATTCCCGGAATTCCAGGGCGCCGTGCTCGCGCCAAATCCTACCTGCTTTCAGGGCCAGGCGTCTGTAGGCCTGTATGTTCTTCCTCGGTACTGGCAAGACGAATCCATCAACGTAGAGCATGAATATTCTGCAATAGAACAACCTTGCGTGCTGAAAAACATATCGTCAAAGAACTTTCTTTCTTCGTGGAGCAAGCATTATGGGAGACGCAGGATATGGCAGTTCTACGGTGCTCGACGTGCGGTTGGACAAAGAGCCAGCGAGGCAATGACCCCAATGGCGCGATGCTGAAGATCATATGTAGGAATACATGAAAGCACCTTCAAAGGACATACTTGCAGGAAGAGGAATGCCCGCGAAAGCGATAGTGTATATGCGATGGGTGCGTATTGTTCATTGAAGTCGATTGGAAACAGCTCTGACGCTCCTTTTTGTAGGAATAGGTGGATTACTCGCAGCTTTGGGCTACGTTCTCTTTGGTTCAAAAATCCGCCATAGAATACATAACGACTCATTCCGTACACGTTCGGCCTGAGTCATCCCCCACCTTTGGGCATTCATTAATCCACCTTCAAGGGTCACAAAGTTTCTATTGAAGGTAGGAGGAGGGGAGAGGTTACCTCCACGCTTCAGGAGGTGCTTAGTTTGTCCCTATTATTTTGGATTTCTTCCTTTTCTGTCTGAATGATTGTTCTTGGCATGGATATTGAACTCAGCTTCATTTGAGAATGCCAAGTGACAATAAGAACAAGCAACCCACTGTTCTTCATTTTGCATGTTGTTAGATGAATTCACGATTGGTTGGACTAATCTAGTTCATATAACAATTCTCCCGCCAATATCTGTATCTTAATCGATTGAATTAACACATCTACCTCGCTTTTGGGATAAATTGACATATTATTACACGAAGTGATATCCATTCATCGCAGATGAGACTTGGGTGGCTCAGCTCGGGTAGCTGGCTAGCGCGGCATAGCAACCTTTATCAGTGGTGGTAGCATGTTCTAACAGTGGCTCTAGTTTTTAACTGTAGATATTGTGGACACTCCAACAATGCTGTTGAATCTAACGTAATTACGCGCAGGGGGACTGTTCCTTGTTCCTCTTGTAAATATCCAAATCCTAAACCTTACTCGACTTCCTTTCCTTGATGAATCTTAAGATAACTACTCTCGATAAGTTATTGCTTGTTAATTATAATAGCCCGGCCCAGATTCGAACTGGGGTCAAGGGCTCCAAAGGCCCCTATGCTTGGCCACTACATTCAGCGGAAAATGATTTTCCTCCACCGGGCTTCCGGGCGTAACTTCACCTATCTTGAACATCTTTATAATCTTAAGGTACTGACTATCCGATCTGTGGGATCTTCCATCCATTTCAGTATCCGTGCAGCCTTTTTCTTTTGAAGTTGCCTGTAACGCTCGTCCGAGATCATTTTCTTGGCCAGCTTTACAAGCGACTTGGCATTTGCGGTCTTTATCACCAAACCTGACTTTAGAAGGTACTTCTCAACGTGGAACTGAAGCGGTATTATTGATATTGTGGGCTTGCCCAAAAGAGCCGCTTCTGCCGTCATTGTTCCACCTGCCCCAATGAAAAGCTGAGCAGATTTTACAAGCGCGGTGCCGTCGACTACGTCTTTTAGGACGTGCACCTTGCTTCCGTAGCGAGCTTCGGCCTCAGCTATTTGGTCTTGGTACCTGCATAGCAGTACAATTTTGGCCGACTGCCATAACTCGGTCACAAATTCGTCGATCATTCTTGTGGTGCTACGTTTTCTGTCAGCCATGTATGACGCCTTGCTTTCTTCTAGCCGGACGAGGATCGTATTTTGGTCCTGCTCAACCTCGGGTGTTTCATCGTGCTTGAGCCACGCAGCTGGATCAAGCGCGCGATAGCGGATAATGTTCTTCTTTGCTATACTGTAGCCAGACCAGGCGGAATATGGGATTATCCACGGGCAAAGCAGCTTGTTTGTGAGCGGGATGGTCAGCCTTGCAACGGCTTCTGCGTGGGGTGAGTCGTTAAAGCCAATATGTCTCACGCCAAGGCCGAACGCAACCCTTGCTCCCTCAGGCGAGGAAAAAGTGACGGCTACGTCCGGTCCAAAGCGCTTTACTACTTCGGTCAGCTCAAGTGTCCTGCTGGCACTTTCGCGCAGCTTGTCGTACTTGTCAGCTCCGCCGTGGCTCCCAACAATTGTGAGATCAAGCTTTTTGATCCTTGCGAGTTCAACTGCCTCTCTGTATCGCCTTGAAGTACAGAGCACGTCATGTCCGGAATTGCGAAGCAAAGTGACGGCACGCCTGAAAAACATGACCTGCTTTGGGGTCAAAATATCAAACCAGATCTTCAAGCATGATTTGTAGCCGGAAGCCAATGGAAAAACCTTTTGTAGACCACTTGAGGTATAACGTAGGGATGAACGGGGGAGCTCAGTAGACACTTTGAGTTCAGGATCTTCTGTTGCAGTCTACGGCCTGAGCACCGAAGGGTATAGAATAGCTTCCTCGATAGCAATCAAGGGATCAAAAGTATCTCTGATCGACGAATCGGTCAGGATGGCAATTTCGCTCAAGGCCGACATTGCAAGGACCTACCCGAATGTGAGCTCGCTTGTGGAAGACGAGCCTCTCCTAGACCTAGAGCCAATAGATGTCGCTGTAAGCAACTCTTCATACGTCTTTTTTGCTCCACGGATAAGGAAAGTGGGCCCGGACGTGAAAAGCGACGTAACGACAAAGTTCAAGGACGCCATAAAGGCACTCAAGCGAGGTGCTTCTGTGGTCTATATGCTTCCGACGGGCGTCGGCGGCAACAACGAAAACATCGCCCTGATCGAACATATGACTGGCCTCACCGTCGACAAGGATGTCTCGTACTATTACCTTCCAATAAGCACATTTGCTAGCACGGGCTCTGAGACGCTTATCGGATCTGTGAAATCAAAGCAGGACAACCCACTTTCCAAGATGCTCTACGAGCCGGATTCGCGCCGCAAACTGAGCTTTGTAGAAGTAAATTCTGCAGAACTTGCACACGTAATCAAAACGCTAAGCCATTATTCTGGCATGGCCAGCATACTTGAAATCTGCAAGAAGGCCGCTGATCGCAACATCGGAAGCGAGCTCATGCGCGGCAATTTCGCAGACCTTTACATCGACGACGTCACCGGCGGATTGTATGATCTGCGCATTATAGGATCGTCGCTTGATGGCACCGGTCCTCTGATGTACCTGGTAAATGGCAGCATCAAGGGAATTGAAGGCTACGTTAAATATTTGATTGACCAGATACGCGCGACTCTTAAAAAGCGTGACCTCAAGGCCAGCAGAACAAAAGTTGCTATAGCGTGGACGCTTGACCAGCACGAAATGAGGGGCGACAAAATTGAACTGCTGTCATCGCTTGAGACGAAGGTCAAGGATTACATCGGTGATGTCGAGCGCCACCAAGGGCCAACATTTGACCTGTACCATACTGACAAGACGACCGTAGTCATTGCATGCTCTAAGGCGGATTTTGAAAAAGTTGTATCAAAGAACATGGCAAATCAAGACTTTATCGTTATGAAGGCAAACCCTCTTTGCGAAACGCTGCAGGAATAAATAATTGCTCAACGCAAGACAGAGTATGGCCACTAGGGCAACCATCATCCTTTCGACATTTCCGAGTGAAGAATCTGTGGCCAATTTAGCCAGCAAGGTAGTCTCCGGCAAGCTGTGTGCGTGCGTCAATTTCACACAAATTCGATCAATTTACTCTTGGCGCGGTAGGATGGAAGACCAGAAGGAATTCATCGCACTTTTCAAGACAACCGCAAAATCTGCAAAACGGCTCAAGGCCGAAATTGCAAGGCTCCATCCGTATGAAGTGCCGGAAATAGTCGAGCTGAAACTCGAAGATGTTGCAAGTAAATACCTATCATGGATCATAGAATCAACGGACGGCGTACCGAAGAAGAGCCACAATGCCGCCAAGCGATGAAACGCGCAGACCTATGTCAGTGGACGAGTCCACCGCAAACGTCTTTGCTCCATAACTTTCAATGGAATTGAGCATCTTCACTACTTGCTCTTCATTCGCAGTCTTGAAAATAGAATCAGAAAATACGACAGTCTCGATAGCCTTCATTGCGGCCGCTTGGGATACTTCCTGCATGCCCATTGCAAATTTTGCTTCCCCTCTGTTCACCATGAGCATTACCCTATCAAGCATTGAGGAGACCGAAGCAAGCTTGCTCGCGCTCATGGCCTCCTTCATCGCCGGCGAACGCAGGAACACGAAAATGCCGTCTTCGCCAGCAACATCTACGCCGTCAACTACCTGCACCCTCTCCTTTGCGACCTCCTGCCTGTTTACGAGCGCGTTGAAGAATCTGCGCCGGGTTTCACCGGGGCCAAACACAATAACCTTGTCATTTTCTCCAATTATTGAAGAAACCGTCTTGGCAATGTCCGTGAAATAAGTTTCAATATTGGGGTTGTTCTTGGTCTGATAGCGCTTGCCACTCTGGCCAGAATAAATATTCGGAATGACTTTGACGTGCGTGCCCGACACCTTTGCAACTGCCGCTTCTTGGGTATCAATCGCCACGAGAATAAAGCTCGCGCTGCTGCCGGACCTCTTGAGCATCGTGAGTTCGACATCCTGCCACCTCCTGCCCTTGTCTATTGTTATTGAATCGCCTGCCTCCAGTGAGAGCGAGTGGTGAGTCCCCTTCGTCACAAGCTCGTTATCAGTCTCTACTATGACGCCTGTTACTCTGAGCCGGTCGACTGCCGCGTCCAGTTCACTCTGCTCTACCCTCAGAGAAACGCGGACCTTTATCCGTTCGCCCTTATCGGGCCTGCCGTATTCTTTTACTTGCTTGATCACGCGATTAGTGTCAGCGATGACGTGGTCGTGCTTTTCTACAATACGTCGCAGCGTAAAGAGATCGTCCGCATCTTCGGGTATGACAAAAAAGGCGTTGCTCGATGTCCCACTCGGCTTTACTATCAGAAAGCCTCACCCATGCAAGACATTATTACCTTCACAAGCTGCACTTTAACCCTATTTTGAGTTCGGCACACGACGCTTTAATTAAGATTATCGACAATCCTCAGCGTCTGATCAATCAAGTCCGAAGCTATATAGCGAGTAACAGCCATGCATACATTCATGAAACCATTTGAAACTAGACCAGCGAAATCAAGCACAAAGAAGGCCTCAGGCTTTTGCATTATATGCGGCAAAATAGCGACAACAGAGGCTTTATTCCAGTTGCACGAGGCGCAAATAATTCAGAGATTCTGTGATATTTGTTTGCCCAAAGCAAACTATGAAGCGGGTCCATACTAGGACTCTGGATTATTACGTCGCTTCAATCTTGCATACATGACCCTTGAAGGTGCTTTCATGGATTTCTTTCAAGATCTCTAGCATTGCGCCCTTGGGGTCGTTGCCTTCCTGGCTCTTTGTCCAGCCACATGAGCAGACTAGGCGTAACACCACGATTACCAAAAGCTAGTGCTGCTAACAAGTGTTGCGGCAGGCGTTACTATATCCAACTTATTGGCCGCATCGTCTTGAAGTAGCGCAACCCCTGCTCAGTAAACTGGAATTCATCCTCTTTTTGGCATGGTTCAAGGTATCCCTTAACCGCTAAATGTTCTGTGATCTGTCTTGAATAGCCTACCTTATCTTCGATTGCATTGAATTTTAACGCCTTGAACACCCTGACGGAATTGATACATTTTCTTTCGTTACCTTCGCCCAATTGTCTATGCATCATCTGAATAAAGAATTCTGACAAGACTTTAGCATCCCAGTCCGCATCGTTTACGCTAACGTTAATTGACACTGATTAAATCAGTAAATCGGGCTACTTTAAGTTTTGAAGGCTACATTTAACATTCAAGCTAGATTCTACAATGTGTTTCATTATTACATTCCGGACAGTGCGGTTTTTTATCGAAAGAACATTGGCGCACAAAAACACTCTCGATACCGCATTTATAGCATTTATCCACGCTCCATTGATCCTTCATGTTATTTAAGAACGTAGTACCACGCTTCCACAAGAGGTGTGCTTATTTCTTGTCATTTGATTAGTCGGCCTTCTTTTTCTTTTCCTTTCTTCCCTGATTGCCACAATGACAGCTGCGGTGACCAAAACAAAAGAAGCTACGAGGTAATACACATCATTCGCCATGAATACAGTCCCCCTCTCACCTAGGTGCTAGCTCCATTATGACTCGCCCGTTTCAGCTGCCATGATGGTAGTTAGAATAATCAAGAATCCGTCACCGGTGGAAAAGAAACAGATCCACACGTTAAGAGGTAAATGCAAAGAATGTGGAAATGCGCTTGACCCTGCCGCCAGATCACGGCATCGTCTTACCTTCATGACCTGCATAATGAAGCCTGAAAATGAGCACGCGGAGGGAACTTGACTATACCATTTCAGGGTATAACCGCGATTTTTGGAAGATTTATTGCTCACACGGTTAGAAAAAAATATGGACTTGCCTTCGACCCCACTCTATGACGATGGCTGCCAAAGTTAAATAGAAAAGGGATGTTATGCGTTCCGTGAAGTGAAGGAGAGGCAAGGTCGATGACAATTCAGACCGCAAAAGCGATGAAGGTACGAAAAACCGTCCTATGGATCCGTCAAATATTGAAAAATACGATTGCTATTCCATACTTGGGATAACTCATAATGCTGACGATGACGAGATAAAGAGAGCTTATCGAAGACTGGCACTTCAATATCATCCTGACAGAAACAAATCAACTGAGGCCGCAGCCATTTTTACAGTAGTTCAAATCGCATACGATACACTGACTGACTCTGGGAAAGACGCCGTTATGATGCAACGATCCCAGCACTTGGAAGCTCGCAGCAAACGACTATCAAAGTTCTACTCGAGGGCGCCTATACAGAAGGCGATGTCATGGATGACCATGCCGTTATAAGCATCAAGGATACAGACGAAGCAATCGTTTTTGAAAATAGCGTAAAAGTGCCTACAATTTGGATAAACACTCATGCCGAACAAAAGCAATATTCACTGTACACAGACGTGGCTTTTGAGAGGCTATTCCGGGTAATTTACCAAATAATCGACTCAAAGGAAAAGCTAAACGACCTTGAAGTAATTGGAACCCCAGAATTGCGCGCTCATTTTGATGCAAGATTCTGGAATCGTGGACAAACGAACGTATCGGTCTACTGTTACAGCTCCCTGAGCTTTACGATAATCAATGGAATCCCATTCCTCTACCTTCATGGAGCCAAATACCACAACATCAACCACGAGATCACGTTAGATTTCTACGCAAAACTTCGGGATGCCATCAGTAGCATCATACATTCAGAGTTGGAAGGTACTGTGGAAATACCAAAGGAAGAGATTGAACCAAATACTTTGTACTCACCTATCAAACACATTAGCGACTTAAAATTGCCGCCTCGTGAAGTTTGCTCCATTTTCGCGAATATTTGCAGATTAAAGTCGGCGCAAAAAGCGGTTGACATGCTATCAAAGATTTATGGTGTGCCTTCTATGAAAACGGTGTTCCAGCATCGATTCCCTGTTAACGATATGGTTTGCAGGGATGCAGTGGCCGTTTATTATTCAGACGGCATGACAGCTTATTTCAAACCAGAGGGCACAAGTATGAGGACGATCCTCCACGAATTTTACCATCACTTGGTCAGCTGCTACGGAGTTCATGAAATGCTGGATTATCAGATTTTACCTGACCCGGTCACAGGCTATTATGCAAGAAACGAACGGGAGGAACGGGCTGCGAATAGTTACGCTGACACCTTCTTGAGACGAGCAATCGGTTGATAATCGTCACTTTTATTCCTTCTTTTTCTATCTATGCCACTTCTTTTAAGAACACTTTCTGACTATAGCAGCCTTTTGCCAAGATGTGTTTTTCTCTCCCCCCTCCAGCAATTTCAATTAACCGGCCTTCGGGAGCCCTAAAGCCACAATCATCACAAACAACGATGTACTTGCCAGATGTGATATTTTGTCCCTGCTTTCTTACCCATGTTTTTCTGATGGATTTCGCATATCTGGCTTTGAAGCAATCATGATTCTCTGCCAGTCTGTGACGAGCGCAGAATTTCTGCTTGCAGTATGTACACGTATAAGGGAAACGCTCATTTTTTTGGCAATACGTACATTGAGCCAAGCGAAACATAATCACCTAACATAATTTTAAGTATGAGGCAGCACCTATCTCTGATTACGTACACAAAGTTGCCCTGGGATCAGGGTTTTGTCATTTCGCATGAGCCATTTTTCACCTTCGGTGTCAAAATAACTTATTTGACCTTTTTCATAGATTGCCCTAACCAATTTGATATCGCGATTGCAGTTACATGCTTGTAACAACGAAGTACTTAGGTTTAGCTTTCATGGTTATGCAGTCCTTTACCATCACATTGTCTTTTCACTTTCAGTTACTGCCGAATTATCTTCGCCGCCATGATCTTGATTCTGGACTGACTTCAAGTAGTCGTCAACCCATTCCTGGGTTAACACTCCAGACTCTACCATGTTGACCAGCGCGTTGGGCGACGCAAAACCCTGGACCTTGCCTATTCGCCTGCGGGTCTGTCTCCACTTTAACTGGGTGTTCCCACTCTTTGACGAATAGATGATGCCAAGGATCTCCTTTGCGTTTACGAACGTCATTTCCCTTATCTTCTTTAGCGTGACCTTATCTGCTGCTTCGATATAGATTGCGCCAGGCCCCTCTTCGCGCTCGGGGAATACTTCATAGTCGCGCAAGTAACTCTCGGGTATGAAGGACCTACAGGTGCTCACGATGATAAATTGTCTAAAGCTCTCCAGTGAAGCCGTACTTTCTATCTGAACCAAGGTAACTATGTGGGCACGGAAGCCATTTATCAAGTTTGTGAGAAAGTGGACAAACTCCTTACTCAAGATCCTCCTCATCAGGTCAGTAGGGCTAGTCTAGTCATCGCTTGTCCACATCAAAAATGGACTGGTGTGACATAAATATCTACGAACAGCACTTGCCTCTAGGGATTACATGGCCGTGAGGACACTTCCTTGGGTGCTTCAAAAGGGTGCACAGCGCGTCTGTGAAAATGTCCTTCATGTGATGTTCGATGCCGCAAACCATTTCTTCGTCTATCTCTATCCTTAGTGCATCTTTCATCAGAACTTCAAGCAACCTAGTATTCCTCATCATTTGCTTGCCGATACGCTCACCATCGGCCGTTAATTCCACGCTGCCCTTGCTATAGCGAACAAGTTGTGTTACGTTTAGCTTTCGAAGCATCTGGACCACGGAGGGTTGGGTGACATTGAGTAACTTTGCTATCGAGCTAACCTTCACTTCGTTCCCTTTTTCGCGGATGTACCATATTGCCTTCAGGTACATTTCGATGTGCTCAGACTCGGCCGTACCTACAAAAAGCTCTTCGTCACCGCTCGCTGCCCTGTTCTTTGCAACGGCAGATTCCACGCATTAACTGTTCTCGCCAAACTCTATTAACTTTTTGCATTCGGAAAGTTAAAGATGTAAGAATTATAACGTTGTTATGTCCACAAAGCGTGAAAAGGCTTGTTACGCTATGATTGACAGCGTTGAATAAAAAGTTTTGAAAAAATGAAAAAAGAGGGGGGTTATTCACTGATTGTGACTTTGTCTTTATATTTCGTTTCGAGTCTGTCTGCTAATAGCTCGAATTCCCCCCGGTTCTTATCCGCGTAGAGGCTAACATTATGCTCGAGCTCTACGGCTGCTAGTCTACCCAGTGACATCCCCCTCAATTCTGCCAGTATTTGGTACATTCTTAGAAATTCTGGATTGTCAAACTCTAGCTCCACGGTCACTTTCTTCGGTTGTTGTTTCGTCTTGCTCATGCTTTCACCCCCTTGATGGCTGTAATCCCCGCGCGGAGCTTCACCTTTGGGAGCTTCCTTCTGCTTGTGTTTGTGCTCGCTGCCGTCACTTGCGTTCAGGATGCGCCACTTCTTGGACCCGTCAGCCTTGGTTCCTGCCTGCTCGAACTTGATAAGCTCGTTGGGGAATCCCGCGTCCGCGCATTTATTACATTTTACCGGGGTAGTGCTCATTCGGCTCTCCCCTTTTCCACCGGTGCAACCGTCAACCCAGACTCCTCGAGCTCTTTACCAACCCTGTCGTAAAGGGATACAGATTCCTTAAGGGCGATTTCCCGTTCATTAGAATAACAGTGTACTGTCCATCTAGCTCCCTTCGCCGAGCGC
>DASYSB010000032.1:0-32622 GCA_036003785.1 Nitrososphaera sp. | reverse complement strand
TGGCAATAGTTACCTTATATCTTATCGCTAGCGATATCAAGGCGGAAAATCACTCTCACGAGATGCTTGGATACCTTTATTTTGTCAAACCATACGATTAGCGTTTACACCAATGCATACCCATGGCGAGGACGAGATCAGGAAAAGATTCGAGCTTCCAGGTAGCAAACCGCACTATCCTCCATCGCTTCCATTCACGATTACCCACATGCGCCTTGCGGTAGAGCCGGACTTGCAGGAGCATTCGATCAAATGCGATCAGAAGTTGTCAATTACCATCCTTCAAGATACCGACGCCATTCAGCTTGACGCATCAGAATTACAGGTAAAGTCAATCTCCGCCGGCAGCAAGCTGGAATTCCGTAGCCTTGATGATAAACTAATAATCAAGCTGGGCAGGACAATGAAAGAGGGCAGCAAGATCGAGCTTGCCATTGCATATACGACAAAGCCACGTCAAGGGTTCTACTTCGTAACGCCTGACAAACATTATCCGGGCAAGCAAGTGGAGGCTTGGACTCAGGGCGAGGCTACTCAGGCGAAGTACTGGTTTCCATGCATCGATCACCCCCAGGTGAAATTTTCAAGCGAAATTTCAGTTACGGTTCAATCAGGATTTACCGCGATTTCAAACGGTAGATTAGATAAGGTAGAACAGCGTGGTAAAAAGCAGGTTTACCATTGGTCAGAGTCAAATCCACACCCGGCCTACCTTGCTTCGATAGTAGTGGGCAAGTACGCGGAGATAAAAGAAGGCAGCTTGCAGTACTATGTTCCGCCGGAGAGAAAGCAGGACGGTCCAAGGTCATTTGACCAGACGCCCAAGATGGTCAGGTTCTTTGAAGAGTACCTTGGCACGAAATACCCATATGAAAAATACGCGCAGGTAGTGGTCCAAGATTTTGTTTATGGCGGCATGGAAAACTCTAGCTGCACTACTTTGACGCTTGACACGCTGCACGACAAAAAGGCGCACCTTGACTTTACTAGTGATTATCTAATATCGCATGAGCTGGCACACCAATGGTTTGGTGACCTTGTCACTTGCAGGGACTGGCAGCACATATGGCTCAACGAGGGATTTGCCACTTACTGCGAGGCGCTTTACTGGGAATCTAGTAGAGGCAACGACGAATTTCAGTATCACATGATGCAGATGGCAGATGATTATTTCGAGGAGGCGGGAACCAGATACACTCGGCCTATCGTTACCAAAGTGTACAAACACCCGGACGACCTCTTTGACAGGCACACGTACGAAAAGGGCGGGTGCGTACTTCATATGTTACATCATCATGTAGGCGAGAAGTACTTCAGGAGATCACTCAAGACATACCTCCAACGCTATGCCAATAGCACAGCCGAGACCGATGATCTCAGAAAGGTGTTTGAGCTGGAGACCGGAAAGAGCCTTCAGCAATTCTTTGACCAGTGGGTTTTCAGGGACGGCCACCCCGAACTCAAGATCGATTTTTTGCAGGATAGCGACACTTTGAAGATAAAGGTGGAACAAGCACAAGCAGCCGAGCCATTTGAATTTGCGCTTGATGTAAAGCTGGCGTTCGCAAGGAGTAAAAAGACGTATACTTTCAAGATTTCTGAAAAGGAGAGCGCATTCCAGATCCCGGTCGAAACCGAATTGGAGTGGTTCTCTGTCGACCCGCAGTTCAAGATTCTCAAGACCATATCGATCAAGGCACCAAACGAAATGCTTGTAAGGCAACTAAAGGACGGCGACACTGTTATCGAGCGGGTTGAAGCGGCTCGGGCCCTGAAGGAAAAGTCGTCTGACGCAGTCATTGACGCGCTTAAAGAATCAATTCTACATGACAAATTCTGGGGACTTGCGGCAGAAGCCGCAAAGACACTTGGCGCGATCAGGACCGACTATGGCTACGAGGCACTCAAAAAATGCCTTGCAGTCAAGCACCCCAAGGCACGACGCGCCGTTGTAAAGGCGATAGGCGAGTTCAGGAAGGAGGAAACACTGGAACTGCTCAGGCCGGTGCTGCAAAAGGATGAAAGCTACTTCGTCCAGTCTGAGGCGGCGACTGCGATTGGAAAGACAAAGAGCAAACAAGCAATCATGATATTGAAAAAAGCTACTGCAACTAACTCTTTCCAGAACATTATCGCCCAGGGCGCTATTGCAGGTTTGAAAGAGTTTGCCGGCGACAAAGAGATCGCTGAGTTTTTGGTGGAAAAGAGCAGGTACGGCAACTACCATAGGACAAGAGAAGCCGCCACTTTTGCTCTTGGGAAGTTTGCAGACAGCCATGCAGTATTTGATCATCTGAAATCGTTGCTAACTGACAGGTGGTTTCGCGTGCGCATCAACGCATGCAGGGCGCTTGCTGATGCCGAACTGACAAAGGCGACTCTAGATCTAGCCTGGGTGGCCGAGCATGACCTTGATCACAGGGTAAGAAGAGTTGCTGAAGAATGCATAAATATAATCAAGGAAGCGACAAAGAAACCGAAGGAAGTCGCCCAGATGAGAGAAGAGCTTGATAGGGTAAAGTCGAAGAACCTGGAGCTACTGCAAAAGGTGGATAGGCTCGAGCGCGAGCTACGCTAGAAATTCGGCTACAATCCTGTTGAACAGCTCTGGCTGGGCAAAGTACGGTCGGTGGCCGCAATTTTCAAGCATGATTATCCGGCAGTTTTTCATCTTGACAAATGGCTGGACGAACTTCACTGGGATCATGTGATCCTCCTTGCCCCAAAGAAGCAGCATGGGTGCTTTTATCCTGTGCAGACGGTTGGTCAGCCGCGGAGCCTGTGCACTGCCTGCAAGTGCAGACAGAAAGGCCTCCTTCGCGCCCGGCATTAACAATTTCTCATAAACGAGCTGCGCGTAAGAATCGTCAACAGGCTTGTTGTCCAATACGAAAAGTGCTTGCTTGACCTGCTGTGCTGATTTTGCGTTTATCATCTTGACGTATTTCCACAGGGCCGGCGACCCCTTAAATGAGCGAGGAAGCACGCCGGGAGGACTTATCAACACAAGTTTCTTTATAAGAGAAAGACGATTTATCGCGACTTCAGCCGCGACGTGGCCGCCAAGCGATGAACCGACTAAAGACACTTGTTCCAGCTGCAGGAGCTTCAAGAACTGGACGACAAATTCCCTGTAGAATTTGATTGTGTATTTCATTTTCGGCTTGTCGCTCAGCCCGAATCCAGGCAAATCAACTGCGATCACCCGCAGGCTTTTTGCAAGCTCGCCAATGTTGTTTGTCCAGCTTTCAATAGAGCCGCCAAGCCCGTGGATCAGAAGCACAGGTTCGCCCTGGCCGGCATCTATATAGCGAATCCGCAGATTTCCATCCTGCACGTACTGGTAGTCCAATTATTGGGCGGACGTGGGATCTGCCGTAAATACTTTATTGTATAGCAGGAATTGCTCATCTTCCTTTATCATGAATTTTTCAATGAACGATGTCAGGCGCTTGTTGTCGTGACATACCAGCTGGAGTCCCTCAAATCTGCCATCAAGGTAAGTGTTGATCACAAATGAGACAAGATGACGAAGTGGGCCGGCTGATCCAGCGTCAAGGTATACTATCTGCAGGATGTTTGTCCTGTCCCAGTAGCCGTGCCTGTTGATTATTACTACTCCGTCAATAGGACGACCGGTCACCACAACGTGTTGCTCCTTGGCTAAATCACGGAGCGCTTTTTCGTCAAGCGCGTACCAGTGCCATGACTTCATGTACCTTTTTGCAGACAGGCTATAGATCTTGGAATGCTGCAAATATTTCCGGATGTCGTCAAGCTCGTCGATAGTCGCTAGCCTTGCGCCCGACTTGTTCCTTCTCGGCCTACCGCCGGCGCTATAGTATGCCCACCTTGATACAACTGCAAAGCCGTTCTTTTCCATCATACGCTGCGACACGACATTTGTCACGTCCACTATTGCAAACGCCTGACGCGCGCCCTTTTGCCTGCCGTATTTTATCATTTTTGTGATGAGTTTTGTCGCTATCCCTGATCGCCTGTAATCAGGGTGCACCCTCACCCCTTCAAGCCACACGCTTATACTGTCCGGGCATGTCGCCAGGTGCGACATGCCGATCCTCCTGATGCCGTCTTCGACTACTAGCAGCTGGCCGCTCTTGTACCAATAATCCCACACCCGGTCGATATAATCGCCCCACCTGAAGGTGTTTACGCAAAAGTTCAGGACTTCTTCCTTGTCTGACTTGATCGCTGGCCTGATCCTCAATTCCCTTTGGCAGCTGCTTCCATCTCGTGCATAAGAGTTGTGACGAAGTGCTTGACGCCCCTAATAAAGTCAAGTGCGCCGGCAAGCGAGTCAGTCTCGTTGAATATCGTAACCACGTATGAATGTGTGTCAAACTGACTAATGCGCATGTCGTTCCAGAATTTTTGTGACAATTCGCTGCCTGTCTTTGAAGTAAGCTGTATTGCGTCCATAGGATTCTTGTGGCCGACATACATGCCTGCAAGCGAAGGGATGTTGTCAATCCTCTCCACCTTTGTCAGTATCCTGTGAATATCTCCCGTCCCGGTGACGATAGAGTGAAACACGACCCTGACGGCATAGATGTCACTTTCAATGTTGACTTTCAAATGTTGTTTGAGCGCGGCAGCTACGAAGTGAAGGCACGATACTGTCTCCTGCTCCGGATTCTGCAGTGCGTTTGGATAGCTCATGACCTGCAGTATTCTGAACGGAAGCACATTTGACTGCACCGGCGCAATGCGAAACCCCTGTCTGAAAAATGACATTGTGCCCTGCATCGGGTGGTTCCCCTGCTGCGTCTGGCTTGCAGCAGTAAAGCCTTCTGACTCGCTAAATGCAGAGTTGAGCCTCTCAGTGTCAAGTATTGCTTGTTTGAAATAAAGCTGCACGTTAAACTGGGTGATGCGGACGTCCACTTACTTGTTCACTGCCTTTGCCGACGACTCGGGGTCTGCAGGAATGATTGTAAGCCAAGGCTTTAGGAGCTCGGTGTTCAGCTTTACTAGCTCGATGTTTGCTTCTTTAAGCAGCTGAGTGCCGTCCTCTGGGTAGTCGGCAATGACAACTATTCTCCTTATGCCGACACTTATAGCCATCTTGCTGCACTCTAGGCAGGGCGCAAAGGTAGAATATAACGTGGCGCCCTTTGTGCTCCCTGCATTGCCGAAGAGGGCACACTGCATTATTGCGTTTGCCTCCGCGTGCGTGCACAAACAACGGTCGAGCCCCTCGCCGGATTTGATCTCGCCCTTCATGCGCGCCATGCAGCGGGGACAGCCCCCTTCAAAGCAGTTCTTTATCCCCGGCGGTGTCCCGTTGTAGCCGGTAGCTATTTGCCTGTTGTCTTTTACAATGACTGCGCCAATATGCCGGGTCAGGCAGTTTGAGCGAAGCTTGGCGATCTCTGCCTGCAGCATGAAATACGTGTCCCAGTCTGGCCTATGCATCCTCTAGCAGTAATCGCAATTCCTATAAAAATCGTTATACTAGTTGGCGGCCGCGCCTTCGTCAAGAACACTTTGCTTTTCTTTCTTTCTCAAGCGATCGCCGGCCTTCTTGCTCATGCTATCAACGGTTCCTAATGCGAAAACATACCGAATACCCTCCGCCCTCATTCCCGGCGAGAGTATGTCGTTCATCTTTTCAACGTCGCTCCTGACGTAATCCTCCGCATGCTTGTTGGTACGGGCCACGACATAGAGGAACGACTCGCTCCTATACTTATGGATTTCATAGACCTGTCCCATAGGGCTTTTATCCATGACAAGGGGGTCGGTCCTTGCGGTCAACAAAAATTTGCAATAGGTCAGCTTTTTTGCCAATTCGAGAACAAGAATCTGGATCATAATGCGCCAAAGAACAGTGTCTGCAATCTTGACCTTATGTGCCCGACAGATGGACAACGGCACTTGAAAGGAGCCTCCATAAAACAACGAGTTCGAACAGAATAGATAACGCCGGCGCCGCCACTCAAGCGCCGGCCTTGAAAATTAGTCTATCAGCACTCTTGCGTCTAAGCAGCATTTCGTCCTTGGTCAGGCGGAATCCTATCAACCCCGCCGCAAATACCATGGCGACCAGCCCCGCTATTGTATAGTGATCTATCAATGCACTCCTACCTCGGCGAGGGTCAGTCGTCGTTTGCCTATTCTCCACGCAGCTTCCATCGCAGCCAGAGTGGGCACAAATCCTAACACGATCCATCCTATTGATTCGAGCATTTCCATTGCAACTATAATGACAGCAGTTCAAAAGATTAAGGCTGCTAAAACCTGTGGCATAATTATCATAGCTTTTCGGCATTATCAGCGGCGCTTTAGAGTAATCAGACATGGTTATGACCGCGCACAAGTGTGTCTTACCAAAAGTACATCCTGCTTTAAAGCACAAGTACGATGTACAATACGAGATTTGACAATGAGTAGACAATCTGCCCTGTTTCCATCTTGTACTTTTCTAAATTTTGGAAACGGCTCAGAGCTAGAAAGCGATCATCATCACCATTTCCACAGTAACAGCGCTCTTTGTTGCGGCAATCTGGCAGATAAATGTTAAGAAGCAGGTTGGCCGGTTTACTATTGTTTGGCGAAAAACGCTAGCGTTGCCAAGGTCATGCGCGACTTAGGGTTTCTCACAGAGGTGGGAGAGGACGACCCAAACGCGCAGTTTAGATCCCGCGCCTACTACAAGGCGGCAGATACGATAGCAAGTCTGCCGGAAGATGTCGCCGACATATACAGCAAAAAAGACGTCAAAGGGCTTCTTGAAATCCCCTCAGTCGGCAAGAATATCGCCGCAAAGATAGAGGAATACATCAAAACAGGCAAAGTGCGTGCCCTAGAGAATATGAAGGCAAAGTTGCCTATCAATACTGACGAGCTGTACGGAATAGAGGGGGTTGGCCCCAAGACGATCAAGTTGTTGTACGACAATCTGCGCGTAAAGAATCTAGCCGATCTGGAAAGAGTTGCAAGAGAGGGCAAGCTACGAGCACTGCCCGGCTTTACTGAGAAAAAAGAGCACGACATGCTCAAGCGAATAGAGTTCTTCAAAGGGGGCAAGCGCAGGCGCATTATAGGTGAAATCTACCCACTCATAAAGCAGATCGAGAAGAGACTTTCGCGGCTTCCAGGCGTGAAAAATGCAATCGCCGCCGGTTCTTTCCGCAGGATGAAGGAAACGATAGGTGACATCGACTACATTGTAGCTGCAAGTGATCCAGAGCCCATAATGGAGTTTTTCACCAAGATGCCGGAGGTTCAGGAGGTTCTCAGCAAAGGGCATGCCAAGGCGTTTGTCAGGCTGGCAAGTGGAATAGACGCTGATCTGCTGGTAGTGCCCGAGGAGAGCTGGGGCTCGGCACTTCAATATTTCACAGGAAGCAAGGACCATTCGGTCGAGCTGCGCAAAATGGCGATTTCAAAGGAACTGAGGCTGAATGAATGGGGTGTTTTCAGACGGGAAAAGAGGGTTGCGGGAACAACAGAAGAAGAAGTGTACCAAGCACTTGGACTGCAGTGGATACCGCCGGAGATGCGTGAGAACTCAGGCGAGATAGAGCTTGCGGGGCAGGGCAGGATCCCAAAGCTTGTCGAGTACGGGAGCCTGAAGGGCGACTTGCAGGTTCACAGCGAAAACAGCGACGGCACGGCCACGATAGAGGAAATGGCGCGCGGCGCCAAGGCATTTGGGCTCGACTATGTTGCAATTACCGACCACACAAAGAGCCTTGCGCTTGCGGGAGGTCTTGATGAGCAGGAGCTTATGCAGCAGGCAAGCAAGATAGAAGAACTCAACGACAAGCTAAAGGATTTCCGCATTCTTGCATCCGCAGAAGTCAACATCATGAAGGACGGCTCACTTGACATCGCAGACAACGTGCTTGACAAGCTCGACATCGTTGGCGCTGCGATTCATTCGCACTTTAACCTGCCAATTGAGGCACAAACGGAGCGGCTGGTGAAGGCTGCAAAGAACACTAGCGTGGACATCCTGTTCCATCCTACAGGCAGGCTCATCAACAAGCGGCCCGGCTACCCTATCAACATTGAACAAGTGATAGAGGTCGCAAAGGATACCGGTACCGTTCTTGAAATTGACGCCCATTATGACAGGCTGGACCTGAAGGACGAATATGTGAGGATGGCTGTGAAAAAGGGAGTGAAATTGGTCATAGACTCAGATGCGCACCACCCAATCCACTACGCGTTCCTCACGTTTGGGGTCGCACAGGCAAGGCGTGGATGGGCAACGCACAAGGACATACTCAATACACTTCCTCCAGACGAGCTGCTGAGGGCCCTAAAGTAAATCAATTATATGCCGACTGCCGATACCTAACGGCATGCGCACGACCTTTGAAAGAGATGACCAAAAGGCAAGGAGAATATTCCTTGGCGTCTTTTACCTTTGCGCCTTTGTCATGGCAGCGATTACGTTCTACGCGATATATGTCAGCCTCAATGAATATTTGCAGACTGGTAAGGTCATAGTTGGCGAGGTGCTGGTCGATACCGAGTTCCCAGTCCAAGGCCTAGCCAAGCTCGTGACGTATTTGATGATAGTGTCTGTTGTAGGTTGGTACTGCGTGGTCAGGCTTGGCGGCGACAAGGTAAAGGGTATACCCAAGTGGGTCAAGTCGATACTGCAGCTAGCAGTGCTTGTCATTGCAGTCGTTTCCCTCTACGAATTTGTCTACAATTTCATAATATGGAATTCGCTCATAACTGCCGACGCAATAAAGGGCATAATAGACATAGACGATAAGAACATCGAGTATCCTAATCCCAAGACACCGTGGAATCTAGTGTTTGCGACCAAGATGTCGCTTGCCGCATTCTTGATCTCGGCCCATGGCTTTTACACGATGGGCAAGCAAGAAAGGAAACTAGAGTAGCCACTCCTTTACCCTTGTTCTTTCAAAGTCCTGCTTTTTCTGAAAGTTCTGCTCTGATGGCGCTTCAAGCCTGAGCGACGGGCCGGCAGGGTTGAAAAAGTCGCCTGCGAGGTAGCCGGCGCGTTTGTTGCCAACCTCCATGAAGCAATATCCCTCCCCTGCAAATGTCGCAATTGCCGTTCTGCCGCTGATCTCGTCTATGATCTGCCTGCCGGCAACTTTTGCTTGCTCTTCGGCAAATATGCCGGCCTTCGGCAGGGCCAGTGCGCCCACCTTTGTCTCGGTGACGTCGCCGATCGCAAAGACATTCTTGAATCGGGTCTTCATTGTTTTCCTGTCCATCGCCACCCAGTCACCATCTGCCAAGCCAGCGCTGATGACTACCTCCGGGGCCTTGTGGGGCGGGATCCCGACAAGAACGTCATAAGATGCCTCGATGCCGTTCTCAAATTCCAGCTTGTCGTCCGTCACTGACTTTATCTTGTGCAATGGGTGCAACCGTATGTTTCGCTCAGAAATCAGGTCGACTACTTTTGAGCTTATCTGTGGGCCGGCCACCGGCAACGCTATTGGGGCAGGCGTGTAAATGTCGATCTCGATTGAGCTTCTGGTGTCTTGCCTTGTCAGAATGCTGTCTATTATCAATGATGCTTCGTATGGCGCCGGCGGACACTTGTAGGGCATACCCATTATCGCAATTGCCACTTTGCCCCGTTTAAGTTCTAGCAGCCTGTCGCGCAATTTGGGAATCTCTTGGGGGTCGTAGAGGTTGTAGCCCCTCCCCGCAAACCCGACTATCCTGCCCGGTACAAGCTCAGCACCTAGTGCAACTATCAGGTAGTCGTATTGGATCCACCCGTGATCCCTTGCTTGTACCCTCTTTTGTGCAATCTCTATCTTGGTCACTTCGTCGTTGAGGTACTCTATCCCCTTTGCATTGAGCCCGTCAAGTGGAGTTTGGGACTCTTCCAGATCTCGGCTTCCCTCCAGAATCCACAATTTTACAAGTCCCATCATGAACGACTTTTTCCTGTCTACTATAATGACCCGATTGTCGGGGCTGAGGCTTTTTCGGAGCTCTGTGGCCGCCGCAAGGCCGCCAAAGCCGGCCCCAAGGATCAAAATTCGTTTGCTCATCAGCGGATATGATCAGAAGACATGTAAAAAACTTTTTTAGTGATGAACGTGATTGATCAACGATGCCGGAGAAAAAGAACTACACATTATGTGATGACGCGACGCTGGAGGGAATGAAGAATTATTTCCGGCAAGAGGATCATGACGCGCTACTAAGGTACATCAAGACTCACAGCATGCTAAGGCACGTCGATATTTTCGAAGAGATAGATTCATCCTAGTCCGACTGTAACATTTGTCCCCTTAACCGCAACACTTGCTTTATCATTTGGCAGACCCCACTTCCAGAGCACCTTCCAGTGAGAGTTGCCCCCGATTATTGGAGTTGTACGGATGCAATGCTTTGTCCCCTGGATGTCATAGTACGAGGGGCACTCAAACGTGATTTGGCCATATTGGATTTGTTTATTGGGCGTTGAGACCCCGGCCTGATAAAAGTAAGCATTTTGCAAGTCGGGATTGGCCGTCAGACTGCCTACCCATATGACGCCTAGGTCAAAGAAGGGGAGCTCTATCTCAGGAGGCACAAATGAGCTGTAATTCGACCAGTTATCCCCGGTCTTGTAGTACCATTCCACTGTCCTGTCATCCCATTCCATAGCAAGCATTACCAACGAACTGTTGCCTGTCAGAGGAACTGTTGACTCATGCATTGTAGAGATCCACGGAAAGGCAGAGCAACCCATGTTCTGGTCGCAAGTCTCCCACGCCCTCGCTACAAGGTAGCGCGTTCCGTCTGCAGCAAACAGAATGTCGGCCCGGTAGCCGTAGTCAAGCCCGTCCTTGCAACAATTTGGAGACTGCGCGCCTATGCCGGCTAGTACAAAGTCGCCTTTGCCCATCAGGTTGCTGTCAAACTGTCCAAGGTCGATCCCGACGTCCACCCTTTTAGAGGGAAAATAATGTTGGTCGTGATAAGCCCCTGCATAGTAAGTTGGCTGGACGATGACGCCGCGGCTGTCATTAATAGCCAGATTCATCGGGGCGTCCATAAGTGGGTGTACCGCACCCAGTGCAAAAATTGCAATCATTGACGAAAACGAGCTCGCGACTGTCAGCTCTTTCCGTCTGCTAGTTGCAATCCTATATCCCAAGAAGCTGGCCGGGATCCCAGCGCCTACCATTATCGGCAACATCGACGAGCCCTCTGGCCGCAAACTAGCAAATAGAGAAGACAGTATCGCCCAGCTGATCATTGCAGAATACACTGCGGGCCTTATCCTGTCTGAGAATATCGAGCTGCCTGCGCCGGCAAAAAAGAACGGCATGCTTGAGGCAAACGCCAAAAGCACAAGAGCCATTGGGTATGTCAGAAACATCTCAAAAAGTAACGCTACAGGGTAGTAACCAATGAATATTGCCGTTGTCGTTCCAAATAGTACCGCGCTGATCATGCTGCTCTTCTTTCCCGGCCTGCTTATTGATTTCCAGCCCCTCATCAAACCCGTTGCCGCGGCAGCAAAGAGCAAAACGCCTAATCGAAGCCAGCTGCCGCCGTCAGGCCCGGAATAATAGCACTGCCGGGAGTCGCAGAATTGGTACAGCAGCAACATCAACACTACTGTTGCAGCTGCAACGCAGCCTGCTGCGGCAAATGGAGGGAGGGGTGATAGCCGGCCGATAGCAAACCCGATACTCAGCTCTGATGCAACAAAGAACCACAGACGCGCTCCAGAAAATAAGTAAAAATCCGGCTCGCGTATGGTATAGCGGTAGAATGTGTAGGATTCAAACAGGAATGGTGTGATTACCAAGCCTATGCATGCAGCGATGAACAACAGTTGCCGCATGCCTGATCTGCCACGGTTATTGTTTTATTGCTTGCTCACTTTTAGCGAGTCCTAGAAGAGAGGGATTTTAGCGTTCCTGAGTCGTCGGCCTTATGAGTATCTCGTTTACGTTCACGTGGCTGGGCGACTCGACGGCGAATAGGATCGCGTTTGCAATGTCTTCTGCCTGCAGCGCCTGCATTTGCTTTGTAGATTCAACAAACTTTTCCAGGGTCTTGTCGGTTATTGTATTTGTGAGCTCGGTAGCCACGACACCCGGCTCGACACAGGTAACCCGTATGTTTGCCCTCTGGCTGAATTCCTGCCTTAGCCCTTCACTGAACGCAGCTACAGCGTGCTTTGTCGCGCAATAAACACTCCCAGCAGGGAATACCACTCTTCCTGCTACGGAAGAAATGTTGACGATGTGGCCCGATTTCTTGTTCAGCATGTGGGTAATCACGGCAGCGGTGCAATACAAGACTCCTCTTATGTTGACATCTATCATCTGATCCCACTCATCAACCTTGAGGTTCTTGAAAAAGCTCAACGGCATGAGGCCGGCGTTGTTGACCAGAATATCCACGGCGCCCCACTTCCCGATGACAGCATCAACAAAAGCGTCACAATCTGATTTTTTCCTGACATCGAGCTTTTGGGTAAAAATTTCTCCACAATTTCTGACGATCTCGTTTTGCAGAGACTCGAGCCTGTCGGTTCGCCTTGCGCCTGCCGCTATCTTGGCACCGGCTTTCGACAATGCTAGTGCAGTGGCGTAGCCTATGCCACTGCTTGCCCCCGTGATAATCGCAACTTTACCTCTTATCATTCTGTCATCATTCAGTTTTAGACGTTGTAATATGCTTTTGCCAATAAGCGTCAAGCTTAAGTATCATGCGTACATTCCTATATTCGTACGCTCATGAGCCTCGATGACACTGACGAGCTGGCCTACTTGTGGACCAAGGTGAAGTTTACCCAAAAATACATGAGCAAGAATAATTGTAGCTTTGAAGTGGCCGAGCGCGAGTTCCATACCTGGATCGAGGGCCTGATGGATAGCAGGATCGAGCGCGCAAACAAGATGCTAAATTCGCGTTAGGTGCTCGGCTCTTGCCGCTGTATCTTTTGCTTCCTTGCCATGAACAGCAAGAGCGCGCCAAACATCCCCAACACTATTGCAAGCCCCTGCGCGCCACCGTTTGGAACTACAAAAACGTAGGCGATTGCAAACGCGACGCATGTTATCGCCTGCAAAAGATATGACGTTCCCGGGTGCATGTGTGTTTTCTTGGCAATATATCCAATGGCAAAGAACGCCGTAGTGGGATAGATTGTGAGCAGGACGTATTGATCTATGTCAATGCCCAGATGAGGCAATGATTACAAGATCGCAAATTAGGTATTTATTTGCTTATTCGACGTGCACTTCGACTGCTGCGCCGCCTTCAATTATCGACCGTGCGTTTTCAAACGGCAATGACGCAACATCTTCTTGATGGAAGGGTCCGTACTTGTTCATGTCAACCCCAACGAACGCTTCTGTTGGCCTGAGGAATCTGACCACTATTTGTTTTGAACGCATCCTCCCAGAAATTGACTCGAGCACTTTTGGCCTTCCCTTGACCGTGGCGGCGATAACCTCACTTATCCTTCCTTCGTAGACGCGCTTGCCGTCAAGGACATATTTTTCCTCGTCGGTGAGCTTTGAATAGTCAAGCATCTCCTTGCCGGTAAGGATTTTGGCCTGCCTTGCCTCTATCAATAGTCGAGCTGTTTGCGATATCAGCTCTGTCATGTTATCCCTCATCTTTGCTTCAACGCCTTCGTAACCCTGCCCCTTAAGGTTGCCAATCACACCGGCTATTTTCTTGAAAGTGTCCGGCTCTATCGCCTGCAGTGACGGCGTTTCAATTTCTTTTTTCAAAAGCTTGTAAACGTCCTTGAGCGCAAGGTGGCCGCTGTCTTCGGTGTTCATTTCGCTGCGATTTTGTGCCCCAGCTGTTGACATTTCATATCACTTGACAAGACTTAAATTTTAGGATTTTAGTGCCTACTGTTGGGGTATTTCAGTTGCCTTATAAATTGATTGACGGCAAGATCGAACCGCTAACATTTACTGCCGATCAGGTGATGCGGCGGCTCAAAGATGACGAAATCAAGTTTCTTGATCTCCAGTTCACGGGACTCTTCGGCCGGTTCCACCACACCACAATGGATTCCAAGATGTTCAGAGTTGAGGATTTTACTGACGGCCTTCCCAAGCTCGACGGATCCTCCATTCGCGGCTTCACCGAGATTCATGAATCCGATCTGATCATAAGGCCTGATCCTGCGACGTTTGCAACCGTGCCCTGGATCGGGACACCTACTGCAAGACTAATCTGCGACATCTTGAGCGGCGGGAGCAAGCGCGACACATTTCCCCGCGACCCCCGCGGCATAGCCAAGCGGGCCGAAAAGTATGTCTTAGAGCAAGGCTTTGACACGTCCTACTGGGGACCCGAAGTCGAGTTTTTTGTCTTTGACAAGCTTGAGGTAAACACCATGACCCCGTACCAGGGACAGAGTTATCATATTGCATCAAAAGAAGCCCCGTGGTCGACAGACAGCGTGGGCTATGCACTCCGGCTGAAAGAAGGCTATTTGCCAAGCGCGCCCGGCGACACCCTGATGGAGTACCGCAACGAGTGCGTCGACGTGCTTACCAACAACTTTGGCATAGTCTGTGACGCACACCACCATGAAGTTGCGACAGCCGGCCAGTGTGAGATCGACATACGCTTTGACAGTCTAGTAAACGCTGCTGACGGCGTGCAGAGCTACAAGTACATTGTCAAGAACATTGCCAAAAAGCACAACATGATTGCGACTATGATGCCAAAGCCGATCGCGCTTGACAACGGCTCCGGGATGCACGTTAATGTCAGCCTCTGGAACAAGGGCAAGAACTTGTTCTACGATTCTGCCGACGAATATGCGGAAATGTCGCAGACTGCGCGGTATTTTGGTGGCGGCATCATTGAGCACGCCCAGGCATTAGCAGCAATCGTGGCGCCCACAACCAACTCGTACAGAAGGCTAGTGCCCGGCTATGAGGCGCCTGTTTATGTTGCGTGGAGCACCGGCAATCGATCGGCTATAATCAGGATCCCTGCGCATTACAAGGGACAGAAGTTTGCCAACCTGAAGCGAATAGAGTTCAGGGCACCGGACCCATCTTGCAACCCGTACCTTGCATTTTCAGCCATTTTGGCGGCCGGCCTCGAAGGCATCAGGAAAAAGAAGGAGATTGGTGACCCGGTGAACGAAGACATTTTTAAGATGAGTCCGAAGAGAAGGCGCGAGCTTGGAATAACGCAGCTTCCTGCAAGCCTCAGGGAGGCGTATGAAAAGCTTGAAAGCGACAGTGCCTTCCTGAAGCCTGTATTTGACAGCGAAACAATAGACAGGATAGTGGAGCACGAAGAGAAGGAGCACGTTGAGATCGCAGTCCGGCCGCACCCACATGAGTTCTCGATGTACGCCGACGTCTAGCTTCTTTTTCTCCCGAGCTTGAACTTTATCGCTCTGAGGTATATGCCCTTGCCCTTCGCAGCATAGTTCGCTGTTACTGCAAACAGAATCCCAAGGCCGGTGGCGATGTATGCTATATGAAGAGCCATTGTGGGTTCTCTACACTCACTAAAAATGAGTCCCAAAAGTGAATCCCCTAGGTGAACGGGCGGGTGAGAAAGCGACAAAAAACTGCCAAGAATAAATGATAAGGGAAAGTATATCTGTAGATAAAGTGTGCGTAGGAAAAATAGCAAGACAGTCGTTATTTCCTCTGCCTTAGCCGCTCTTTTGATCGCTGGCCTTACCAACCAAGCATACGCAGCACAGATCAACGTGTCAGCTATCCCGGAATTTGACAAGGCAGTTGGCAGCTTTGTTGGAGTAAAATTTGTCCAGGTGAGATATGACCCGGGCAGCACCTTGGCAGACCTGTTTGCCGGAAAAACTGAAAGAGTCGAATTCTCTATCAAGGGAACAAACGGAAGTGGAATGAGCGAACTAGTGGCAGCGGCTAATCAGGCCCTACTAAAAGTGCATAGTCCAGCCCAAATAACAAATGCTAACCTTACATATTCTGGTGTCCTTAGGGGAGAGCCTGACAAGCTCTTGCTTACTTATAACGTCGAATTCATTGCAAAGTTTTCCGGCTTCAAACTTGACCGTAACGCGACAGATAACATACCTATGGACATCAACTGGAGGGGCTTTGTGATAAACGGCCCGGTGTTGGTCGACTCGCCAGAGGACGGCAGGATAAACGTTAACCAGCCGATTGGGCTGTTGGAAAGCGTTTTTCCCGAGTTTGCGGAGAAGCTTGCTAGCTCTGAGGCCCGGGAAATTATCGCAGAGCCGATACTTGATTTCAGTGAACTAGGAGCCATGCCAATGGATAGGTGGCACTGGCTCTTTGACCCGACCTTCTCTCTTGCAAGCACCGGAGGGATACTAAAGGGCGAGGGCATTGGCAGTGCAAAGGTGATGTCAGTGTATTCACTTGGCGAGTGCAGTATCAGGGAGGGGTGCCCGCCCCCAAAGGAAGGCGACGCCACACTCAGCATCGACGGTACGTCTGTACAGGTGCATATCTCTACGCCGCAGCCAAACTCCCAGATAGAGATTGCAGGCTTCACAAGCATTGAGAAGGCTGGAGCCTATGAAATAATCAGGGTCAAAATGATCGACCCCGGTGGCCTGCCTATTCCACCCTTTACGATTCAGGTACTACTTGTGCTGGGCGGCATGATGGGCGCGATTGCGTTCTTTGTGCTCTTCAGAACCAGAAAGTGAACTAGTACTTCCACTCTGTAGCGATCTCGTTCCACCACATGCGGTAGGGCTTAACATCCCGGCCGATCTCTTCCTTTACTCTATGTTCAATGGAAAAGAACATGTTTTCAAGCGCGTCTGCCCCACCATCGGTGTAAAGCTCACGGCCGATCTCTTGCACACGCCCCTTTTTGCTGGCGAAATCCGGAGCTTGTGGGTTCTGGATGCAGTAGGTGAGGAGGTCATACAGCTCTTCTTCTAGGTACGCATCCAATCATTCCAGCCTCTTGATTACATGGTAGCCAAATTCTGTCTTTATTGGCTCTGACAGCTGCCCCTTTTCCAGCTTGAAAGCTGCGTCTTCGAAGGGCTTGACCATCATGCCACGGCCAAAATAACCTAGATCACCACCGCGCTTTCCGCTGCCCTTGTCGATCGACATCTCTTGTGCCAATTTAGAGAAGCTGTCACCTTTTTTCAAGCGTTCAAGTATTGCAAGAGCTTCGCTCTGCTTTTGCACGAGTATGTGTGAGCATTTGATCTTGTTTGCCATTTTCTAGACTATTAGAAAAGATAGGAATTAACTTTTTCCTTTAGACAAAAAAGGAAAGGAGATGGCAATAACTGGGTTATTGCACTGTATAGTTGCTACTGGTGTTGTTTGTGGAGGTTGTGTTGTTTGAAGGAGCTGTGGCTGTCGTTGTCCCTGCGTTAGCACCTTCGCCTTCAACCTCTATGTCTTCGCCTGAGGCCGCTGTCAGCGTCTGGCCATCAAATTCGAAGGTAGCGGTTCTTTGTGTTCCGCTCTCCACGAACCGAAGCTCAGTGCTCGTGCTGGCAGTGTCGTTGCCGGCTATTGCCGTTCCTCCCGCCTCAGGCATTGGGACTTTAGCTTCTATGCTTCCGTCTGAATCAACATCGTCTATTGCCAACAGCGCATTTTCAGAGAAGACCAAGACTACTTGCCCTGGTGTGAAGTCGTGACCCTCTATCACCAAGATCTGCATTTCAGATTCTGGTGCACTTGCTGTCGATGTCTGATTAGACACGCCTAGTGACGTAGTATTGCCGGTACTGGTTTCATTGGCAGCGCTACTAGCATTTCCTGCTAACGTTGTATCGCTACTTGCAGTGGATGTTGTGTTTGCCGCATCTGTAGCGTTGGCGCTACTTGTTGAAGTTGTGTTGTCCATACTAACCTCTATGCAATTAGCAGAGGCAGTCGATGTTTCATTGTCTGCTGAAGCTGTTTCTGTTTCGTTAGCAGCCAGTTCAGCAACCTCAGTCTCAGTCATCACTTCTACAGAGACTGTCGGTGTACTTTGCGTTTCATTGTCTACAGACGCTACTTGTGTCTCTCCAGAGATTTCTGCTGTGCCTACATTACAGACTACAAGACCATCGAACAGTGACTGTACATCAGCTATCGAAGTACTTTCATCTGCTGAATTGCTTGCAGTGGATGTTGTATTGTCCATGGCCGTTGTCTCTTCTGTCCCATTTGCTTCTTCTTCTTCGAATGTGGTCATGTCGCTGTCGTCAGTTTGTGCGTATATCGAGATGCCTACAAAAGCAGTCGATACGACGACCAGTGCTGATAAGAGCGACAGCAACGCGAATTTTTTTCGTTCTTTAAACAATCCCACTCAGACAGTGTGCCATTAAAAGAGATATAACGACTTGTCAAATTTTTTGAATAAAATCTCTTCTATTCCAAGTTAGCTAAAACGATCCGGAAGACAAGTTACACAAAATCTATTTTCGAAATCAACATATAATCGCCCACCATTAGCTGAATGAATTGTCCGATGACACTTCGACACCGTCACCTACGCCGGCCATACCTTTTCCGACTCTCACGATTCTTTATTTGCCATCAGAGGCCACGGATGTGGTCGACGAAGTGAGTCAGAAATATCCCAATAGCACGGTCGAAGACTGCGTAGGGTTTTTCCATGGTAGCCAGAAGCACTACAAAAAAGTCACGATATGGAGTCAGGGCATAGACAGTCTGTGGCTCAATGCAATAGTGGCAAGAACTAAAGAGCGCACCGGGGTGGAGTTTGTGACGCTTGTTTCCGGCGGAATGATGTACATGCTATAGGAATTAATCTTTTGGAATTCAGGATATGTCCTCTAACCTCAAATAACGGAGAGATCTACATCACGGCATGGAAGGGGAGAAGATAAAGCGTTGTCCCATCTGCGGGTGCACGGAGCACCGGTTAATTGGCTGCGGCATCCATTGGGCGAAGCACAAGGTAGGGCCTGACGGCAAGTGCGTTCACCGTTAGATCATTTTAGCTCATAGAGTGCAACTGAGAGCTTGAACGCGAGCCTGTCGTCAGTAGCAGTCGCGATTGGAACTACATACTTTTGTGTTTCGTCTTTGAACCTAGTCATCTTGTCCTTCATCGCCTGGTTTTTGATCGACCGTGCTACGTCCAGCCGCTCGGCGAGCTTGACGTATTTCAGATCCTTAGGGGCTTTAGACAAGGCTGCAAATTGCTGTTCAGTGCTTGACTGCACCGCGGCTGCGCGAACCGCAGAATAGACGCGCTCGCTGTACTCTTTCAGCTCCTCGTCCTGTATGCTGCCAGAGGCTCCATGCAATAAGGCCGCGCATGCAAGATCGATGTCGCGCATTTGAAGCTCCTCTACAAGGATAAGAGCAATCCTGAGCAGGTGGCTAATGTACGGCTCGTTCTTGTTTAGCAGCTGGCCCTTGTGGACCTTGGTAGCAAGCCCGAAAGCCCTTGTAAGCTTGACAACGTCGTCAGTGTTACTATCAAAGAACTTTAGCAGCCTGGCAAACCCGGCCTTTGGAAAATCGCTCATACGATCGGTTTGCATGGAGCCCCTATAATGGGATTCGCATGAGATATTATCCTGATTGCAGCAAAGCTGATAGAATCAGGCATCAAAAGCATTATTATCCAGTTTCTGTTTTGCCGTATAGGGCAGTTGCACAAGGTACCGTTAGTGATGTTTGTATTTGTCGGGATAATATTGATGTCATCAGCAACTATTCTGCTCAAGGGTTTTGAAGCCTACGCTTCTACCGTTGAAGCATGGGAGTTCAAAGGACTGGGGGACATTCTTGCCATGTCTCCAACAAAAGATGTTTCAGGTGACACTTTCGAAGATCTTGTGGTTGCGACGCAGAACTCTATCCATCTGGTAAATGGCGCGACAGGGAAGGGAATCTGGACCTATACCACCAATGGATCTTATGCCTGGATAGCAGTGGTTTCGTCGCCTAGTTTAGACGTTAACGAGGACGGCAAGCCTGAAGCTCTTGTCGTAGCGGCAGACAATATCGTCATGCTGCTAAATGGAGCATCAGGGGAACAGGTGTGGAATTTCAGCGGCAGCGGTAGCCCATACCGACCGGATGACGTTTGCTACCCATCGGCGCGCTCTGTCCATCTTGTGCCTGGTATCGATATTGACAAATTGCCTGACATAGTTGTTGTCTCAGGTTCTGGCGACCAATGCCCAAAAGATGACAGATTTGCAGCAATAGCTCTCAGTGCAAAAAACGGCAAGAAGATATGGGAATACGTGCATGATGAGGACTACCATGGCTTGAAGGACGGGTCCAAAGCAAGCAGCCCCGCAGCTACTGTCGACATCAACGGCGACGGGATTCTGGATATCGCCATAGTGGATGATCACGGCATTCTGTATATCATAAACGGATCAACTGGAAATGTGATTGAGACTAATGAGCTGGATCTGTCTGGCCAAATTTGGAATCTGATAATTGTGCCAGATGTTTCGGGTGACAACATAGATGATGTCATGGCGTTTGAATTTATTGATGGAGCTGGTGGGCCTGATTATGCAAGTGTTGACGCCATTAACCTGGCTTCTGCTGAAGTGCTCTGGCAGGTAAAGGCAGGAGACGGGTTGTACGAAGGAGGAGCACTATATTCTGCGACATGGTTGGTGAGTGGCAGCGCGACGCAACCAGCCATTCATGTTGCATTAACGCAGCGGATCGAAAAGGATCTTGATCTGCTTTTGCTTGATGGACGTACTGGACAAGAGGTCTGGCGGTTTAGCCTAGGAGACGACAAGAGCAGGAACGATCTCGCCAAATATTACCCAGTCACCACGGTACCTGATCTGAATGGAAATGATTACGACGAGATTGCGGTCGGGTCGATCGATTCCATGATTCATTTGCTGGACGAAAAAGATGCCATGACCATCTGGTCGCATTCTGTCGAAGGTGGCGGCTCCCTGATAACTTCGATCGCGGCCAAAGAGGATCAGAGGTACATTCTGGTAGCCGATAAAGAGTCGAGGGTGAACGCACTTGGAGCCCTAACAAGGATAAATACCGATCTCACGATAGACGCATCTGCAAAGGCAATCACAGTGCCCCATAAAGTAATAATTTCGGGGAGCCTCTCTCCTCCGCTTCCAGGCCAGGTTGTGCAGCTTCGCTACACTGACCCTACTGGATTTGTGATCACGAGGCCTTTGGTCATCGCTCAGGATGGCTCTTACACCGACATGATCGAGCCGGAGGCAATAGGAAGCTGGAGAGTGAGCGCAAATTTTGCTGGAAAGGGATATTACACAAGCTCGCAAAGCCCTACAATTACTTTTACAGTCGCGAATGTGACCAAGAATTCTATATATAAGGTAGAAGTAAAATCTCCAGATGACAATACAAGCGTTTCATATCCTGTAGTATACTTAATTGAAGGCGGACAGGTAAATAGCATGTCAATCGACAGGCAGCAAAAATCGCTCAATATTGCTGTCTCGCCGTCTACACAAGGAGGAACATTAAGAGTTGAATTGCAGAGAAGCGTGATAGAAGCATTTGCATCAAGTTATAAGGTCTACCTCGACGGCAAAGCTGCAAACTTTAACGAACTAGAGCAGCCTGATGAGCAAACACGGATATTATCAATCCCATTCTCTGCTGACGCAAAGCAGATTCAAATAATAGGAACGTACGTAGTACCAGAATTCTCTGCAGTAGCTCCAATTGTACTTGCTTTAGCAATAGTGATCACGATCGTAGCTATAGCAATTCAGAACAGAGGATTAATTTCAAAATTAAAATAAAAAGAGAAACGCAGCAGCGATCCTCTGTTTACTGCCTATAGTAAGCTGTAAGCACAGTGTTGCTGGTTGGCGTTATGGTACGCGATTTGCTGGTGCTACCGTTGTCCCAGTGATCGAATACGTAGTTTTGGTAGTCGCTCATCGTCACCGTGTACTGCGAGCCTGAATTGGCAGTGTAAGACAGCGGGGTGAAACCAGTCATCGAGCCTGCGCCACTAATGACAGTCCAGAGCCCTGTTATGGGCGAACTGCCTAGTCCCGCTGATTTTATCGTCAGCGTGACCTTTGTTGACAGTGTCTTGTAATACGCTGTCAGTGTCGTGGACTCCTTTAAGGTGACTGACTTTTGCCTGGTAGTGCTTCCATCGTTCCAGTGGTCAAACACATAGCTTCCATAGTCAGCCACCGACACCTGGTACGTCTGCCCGTTGTTTAGGGTGAATGATGCTGGCGAGAAAGCTAACTTGACTAGCGCACCGTTTTGCGACAGAGTTGTGTAGTAGCCATTCATAGGGCTGCCTGCGGCGTTGACCGTTTTCACGGTCAGCGTGCTTGTGCTCTGTGTAATGGTGAGTACCACCGGGTTTGAAGTTGCGGTCTTGCCTGTTGCATCCTTGGCTGTTGCCACTGCTGTGTAGGTTCCTGCCTTATTGTACGTCTTGGATATGGTCGAAGTCGAGGCATATGGCGATGATGTGCCATCACCATAGTTGACTGACCAAGTGTATGGTGCTGTTCCGCCCTGAATGCTGGCACTGAAGGTGATACTGGTACCAGCTACTGCTGTAGTCTTGCCAGCGCTCAGCTTCACTGATAATGGCGATATGACTACGCCATTGTTATAGTGTGCCGTTAATGCAGTGTTGCTTGAAAGGTTTATTGATATCGTGCTTGACTTGCTGTTATCTGACCAGTGATCGAAAATGATCTGTTGGTAGTTCCCGGCTGACACTGTATACGCAGCTTCCTTCAGCGTCAGACTAAGTGGGGTAAAGCCAGTACTTACTGTGACACCGTTTTGCTTTACTTCCATCCACATTCCGTTTATTGGGTTACCAGTTTGATCGAGCGACTTGACTGTAAGGTCGTACGTTGGATCCCCTTCTGGGGGAGAGCCGCCGTCAAGGAGCGCCGCCATGTTGTCAAAGTAGCTTGGGAGCGAGTCCCATGGGTTTGGCAGGCCATCACTTGTCACGTAGACCCAGCCTATGAACCCTGTCGCGTCTTCCAACCAGCTTGTTGGAAGAGAACTTACCGAGAAGGGGATCATGCCAAGTTGGTCGTTTGCAGCCGAGTCCCACGAGTTATAGTCGCTAAGGTTTGGCAAGCCGGGGCTCTCATATATGAGAACCACGTCTACTGTTGATAGATATGACGGGATCGAATTTGCCCCTGGGTTGCCAACGGTAAATCCCAACCCCTTTGACTCTGCATAGTCACCAGCCTGCGTGTAGTACGACTCGCCGCCGGCCCAGTTTGTCTGCTCGTCAAAAAATATGCCGTCGATGTCGTACCAGCTGTCCCACTTGTCAATGTCTCCTTTGACCGCATCTAGACTCCGACTCGTGTAGGCGGTAGAAACATAGCCAATCACAACGACGCCGGCAGCCTTCAGTTCGGCTATTCCTGTCACATAGTTAGAATCCTTTGATCCTCCAGGGCCGCTAGCCGGGTTTACAATGGCTACAATGGGCACGTCTGGGTGAGCATTCTTTGTATTTACAACTGTGTCCCACGTCCCCCCTGGATATGTATAGAGGGGAACCATGATTCCAGCCGCTGTCGCCGCGTGTGCAACCTGCATGCCTGTTCCGGTCATGATCGGAACCAGTAGCAACAAGGCTCCAACGACGAATTTTATAGAACTTTGTTTCATCATTTCCTTGCCGGAGAATGGCAGGAAATTATTAAACAATAATGACAGTCAAAAATGTAAAGAATCTCTATAAAGAGCTTCTAGATTAAGATGGTCGCCTCTGTGTGGTCTCCCAAATACAGAGGCATTTTAAGCTGCTACATGGACATGTTTCTGTCGTCACTCGAGGTGAACCCGCTTTCGCCAGTTTCCATGGATTCTGTTGATCCCATCATCGGCTCTTCAGATGTTTCCGGCACAGATGATGTTATCTCTTCTGGCGCAATTTCAGTGTATGCCGCAGGAGCAGTTGCAGAGCTGATTCTTGGTCTTGGCGCTGCCTTTCGCTTGGCTGCCTTCTTTTTCTTGGCGCCTTTTCGCTTGGCCGCTACCCTCTTCTTAGCGCCCCCTTTCTTCTTTCCCTTTGAGAGCTTGGCTTGCTTTCCCTTTCTCTTACTTTTGGCTTTGGCTTTTGCCATACGTTTAGGATTGATAAGCACTTGTTCTTAAGTTTGTTCTTTTTATCAGTGTAGAAAATAATTTATCTAAAAATAATGACAGATATCGCTAGCGATATTTTGTGCGTTGAGATGTGTTTGTGAACTCAAACGTCAGCGCATAACCCCGGGATTTACTTGAATATCTTTCTTGCCTTCTGGATAATTTTCACACCGGATTTGGCTGTCTTCAAAGCCTTTACTAATTTGACGAATTTCAGCGGCATGAATATCGGAATTAGAATCGCCATAATGACATCAACCCAGTGGTGTCTAAGAAGTGCTCGCCAATCATTGTCCAATTTTCTGTATTTGACATAGATGTCTGCTAGCAATAGGCAAAGGATAGCCCAGGGTAGGACTTCAAAGTATGGCTCAACTTCGTGCGGAATTGGAATGATAGCCTCATGCAATCCAAAATATGCGATGTCAAATGCTAGTACGCCGATGAAAAAGACCGCGAGCAGGCCAAATACAACTAGGTCCAAGATTTTTGAAATTGCATATAGCGATGATTGGGTTGACATCGAAAGCACGGAATGAGATTTTGGATGATTTGCAGTTAAATACGTATGCATCTCATATTTGTAATAAGACATAATAGTTCATTCAGCTCACACATGCCCAGTATTGAATGACAGCAAAGGCTACTATGCAGTTTTTGGTGTTTCGGAAAAAGCCAGCTACAAAGAGATCAGGCACTCCTACAGAAGGCTTGCAAGAAAATACCACCCTGACAGGAACAGCTCTGCCTTTGCTGAAGAGATGATCAAGAAGATAAATGCAGCATTTGAAGTGCTGTCTGACGATACAAAGAGGACGCAATATGACAGGGGCGAATTTAGCAGCATGCCAGAGCCTGAACCTGTGTATGAGCCGGATGCGGTGACGGCAAACGCTGAGCCGTGGAAAATAGTGGATGAAAACATGGTTGCCGATTTTTTCAATGGCCCGTATTTCCTTGACACGCCAAAGGGCAGGTTCCACATCATTGTCGAGCCATCGCTCTGCATGGCATTTGGCAGCTGCGAAACGCTCGCGCCAAAGGTATTTGTTGTTGAAAAGAACAAGAGAGTCAACCCCAAGGCGAGGGTAGAGTGTGAGACCTGTGCCGACTATGAAAAAATATACTCTGCGGCAGCCACTTGCCCGACAAAGGCGATCAAGATAATCGATCGATATACTGGTGAACAGCTTTACCCGTAGTAGACTTAAATTGCTGTGAGAGGGTGCAACAGCTCATGAAACTTTTCTGTGTGGGGTGCGGCCCTGGCGACCCTGAGCTTCTCACGGTCCGAGCTGTGAACTTGATAAAGAACGCAGAGGTCATATTTGCACCTACCGCAAGAGAGGGCAAGCCCAGCATCGCGCTTTCAGTTGTTGAAAAATATGTGAGCAAATCGGCAAGGACTGCCAGCCTTGTCTTTCCGATGGTGAAGGATAAAGAGTCTCTCAAGGACTATTGGAAGAGGAACTCCGACGATATTGCAGCCGCAGTCAGGTCCGGCAAGAAAGTGGTTTATCTTACAGTGGGCGACCCCGCATTGTATAGCACATGGATCTATATCCACCGCGAGCTAAGAAAGAGCCACAAGGACATTGAAGTTGAAATTGTGCCGGGCGTCGCGTCCATGTTTGCTATTGCTGCAAAGGCAGGCATAAGTCTGGCAGAGGGCGAGGAAACGGTGGCGATAGTTCCGGCATGTTATGATATGGACCGGGTCAGGAGGACTGCAACTGCATGCGACACAGTCATATTTCTGAAAGATGGACGTTATTTTGATAACGTAATTGAGATGTTGGGTGAGTCAGGATTTCCTGATAACGCGAATATCGCGATAGCGCAAGACGTGTCTGATGAGGGCGAAATACTTGAAATGAAAAATCTGTCGGAGCTTCGTGGCAAAAAGGGCCCTACTGAAAAGTATTTTTCAATAATGGTGGCAAAGAAAAATGCCAGAGAGTAGAACTGTTTATTTCGTAGGCTCCGGGCCCGGCGATCCTGAGCTTATCACGCTCAAGGCCAAAAAACTGGTGGAGCAGGCTGACGTAATAATTTACTCCGGATCGCTCTTTAATCCAAAGAACCTGGAATATGCAAGAAAAGACGCAATCTTGTACGACGCTGCAATAATTGACAGAGAAAAGATCTATCAGATCCTCCGGGATTCTGCAAAGGAGGGCAAGCTTGCGATAAGATTCCATGACGGGGACCCGGCACTCTTTAGTACAATCAGGGAGCAAATAGACAAGCTCGAGGCTGACGGAATAAAATGCAATGTGGTCCCTGGTGTTACTGCGATCCTTGGGGCAGCGGCCGACCTTAACCTTGAGTTGACTCTGCCGGGCGTGACCCAAACCCTGATAGTGACAAGGGCTGAGCTCAGGACACCAGTGCCAGAGCGCGAGTCGATAGCCGAGCTTGCAAAGCATGGCGCCACAATGGCGTTCTACCTGAGCGTGCACCTGATTGGCGATATTGTGAAGGAGCTGCTAAAGGGCGGCGTCTACACTGAAAAGACTCCAGCTGCTGTTGTCTACAGGGCGACTTGGGAGGATGAGAAAATAATCAAAGGAACATTAGGCGACATTGCCAGGAAAACGAGGGAAGCCAAGATAATCAAGACGGCGTTAATAATCGTAGGTGACGTGATCGCACCTGTAAAGTACGAGTATTCGAAAGTGTATGATGCAGGATTCACGCACGGGTACAGAAAAGGGATAAAAGAATAAAAGAAGGGGTAGGGTTTTACGGTCTTCTTGCCCACACGCTTACGACTGTAGTGCTGATCGCTGCCCCTGCGGCACCGCTTATGGTGGCAAAGGCTAAGGCCTGGTCTATTACTATCGTTGGCATCCAGTTTGCGATCAACGGTGCGGCTAGGAACGTCAGGAACCCTATTGCGAATCCTATCGTTCCAAAGATTGCCAGTACGGGTATTCTTGCCATATTCTCTCACTGTTGACTCTCGGTGTCGGAGATCCTGAAGCTGCCACTCGGGATAGAAGGGAATTTGTCGTTCACCTTCTCCTCTGCGACTGCTGAAGCTTCCATCATTATCTGGTCGATGTCTCCTCCGCTGCCTGCGTTAAGCTCTATTCCGACAGTGTTGCCTTGTAACGATTCCACCATGATTCCGCTAAGCAGCGACTGCATGTTGTTTATTTCACTGTCTGCACCTGGCACGAACCTACCAAGACTCGGCTTGAGGCCCTTTATTGAGGACATCGCCGGACCAAGCGCAACCATCGCGTCTCCCATTTCGTGTATCGTTGATAGTCTCATTGACACTTGCTCCAGCGCCAGTTTAGCGTTTCCCAGAGTTTTAGAGACCTTGCGTACCTCTGCGAGCTCGTTTGAGAGGACCTTGGCGCTGTCGGAGTCGTGTCTCTGCATGGCGTTGACGACCCTTCTGAACAACGACGCGTCCCTTTCGTTCAGCTTTGTTAACATTGTGTCTAACTTTGATGTCTGCAACTGCAGCTTGTTAACGGCAGTCTCGATCTTTGGCTTGAGCGGGCTCTGAGGCCTCAGCGCTTCCTTCAGTTTCTCGCCGGAGCTTGCTCTACTCAGGTTACTCCAGTTCTTATCGAAACCAGTCATGCGAATGCCTGCTAGGATTTGCTATTAATTGCGGGTGTGTAATCTGGTAAACCAGAAGGTTAGCTAATTATTCCTGACACCTGAGACGCTACAACGACACTCGGAAAAGCTCTTTCTGGTTAATAGAGCTCCATGCCCCCATGCCCTGCCCTCCGCTGCCGCCAGTGCCGGTAATCTGACTCACCACAATCTCTTTTGCTGCCATAGGGGGCCATAGCATTGCGACGTACTCGCCCACCTCACCAGCCTTGTCCAGCGACGCGGGTTGCATGTTCTCCCGCCGGAATTTGCTTGCAAGTTTCTCCTTTACCGGCTCTACAAGCTGGCGCTGGCCGTGAACGATCAGGTAGACCTTTTTTGCGTTATCTATTTCTGACAATGTGGACGGGATGCATAGGACTATAAGCATGTTAAATGTTTTGTTTTTCGACCGGTGTGATAGTCGCAGACTCTCATATGGCCATGGTGTTGCCAGACAACATCGCACGGAGTATAACGGAATTTATTGCCGGCAGGCGCAGCTTTCCATTTGTCGGCCGTGAGGAATTGATGTGCATGATGTACCTTTACGGCAGGCGGGACGGAGTTGATAAAAAGGAAATTGACGAAGTCAACAGTCTTGCACATCGCACTTCCTCCCAGCTCGGTCAGGAGATCGATATTTACGCCAACAGCTCTGCGGCAAAGCTTGACTCTGAATACATCAGAAGTAAGTACATCAATAGAGAGCTGCAATTGACAGTTGAAAATAAACCTAACATCAAAGTGCAGATAGCTGGCGACCCGGCAATAATATCTGATTGCTTTGCGCAGCACGTAGCCTATTACAAGCAGGACTATTTTTTCGAACTATACGGCCCGCTCAAGGAATCTGAGCTCACATCTGATATTCGTTCAATGCTCGCAGGCAGGATGGTCATGACATGCTACAATAGAAAGGGAGCACAGGAAATAGGTCTTGCGCATCCTCTCATTCCAGTATATGTGTGGTTCCGCGATCAGACGGGAGCAAAGCCGTGATAGTATGGGATTTGCGAAAGCTCTTCCTGAGGCATCTGGACTATTGATATCAAGTGTCCGTCGGGGTCTTGAATTATTGCGTGCTTGCCAAAGGGTTCCTCTTTTGGCTTTTTGTAGAACTTTACCTTCTTCTGCTTCAAGCCATTGATAATATCGTCAAAGTCGCTTACACTAAACCCGACCAGCATGCTGTTGTTCTTTTTGATCTTCTTTTTGCTTGTGGGGTGGAGCGCAAGCACCGTGCCACCCTCTGAAAATTCAGTCCAGTCCTTCGACTGTTCCTTTAGCTTCATGCCAAGGATATCGCGGTAGAATTTGATTGAACTTTTCATGTTAGAGACGAGCAGTATGACTGCGCCTATCTTATGAAACATGTAGTTTTATGTCCGGCACAGAAATATAACGTTGCCGTAGTATTAAATACCAATTATGGCAAAACAGGCAGGTTGCAAGACGAAGCTTCTGCCTCTCATTAGGTTTTCAAAAGTCCTTAGATATTAGATATATTGGCTGCCAGCACGAGCCAAAGTGGGCGGATTACCTAAAGTCTGAGCGCATCTCGGTGTTTACCAGTTGAAAGATAATATCTGCACCTGAACCCACGAGAGAATACAGGGCTCTTTCCAGATCCGCAGAGTGAATGGTCGGGTTGTTTAATGAAATCCCATAATCTGCATACAGATGATACACTAATTTTCTTTTTGGGTCCTCGCCTATCTTATTCAACGCTTTGTCCAATCTGGAAGATGATATTTGTCTTGTTGTCTTAAAACTGGGATTCACAACCACGAAATAATTATTATCGATTAAATGTACTTGTGTGTTGGATTTGTACAAACAGAACTAGTTCGCGCTACGATATTGACACATCAAAGAGGTTGGAATATGCGACAAACGACATTGCATGGTGCCGACCTAGATTATCTCAGGTCGCCTAGGTACCTTCGCGAATCGTTCACATGTTCATAGAACTGAGGATGCATTTCTTTGAGATATAGTATGCCCTTTAATAGCTCTCTGGCCTCGTCTGGCGACAGGTTACTTCTGGAAAGCCATTCCTCGTCAATTCCGAGTTCCAAGAGCTTTGCCATATGGGCATGCATCAGTGCAATTTCTTGCATAATATGGGGATAGTATGTCAATTATAAAAGAAGATGTTTTCAAAAAAAATTAGACAGTCGGCGATAAGGCTTACTATGATTTCTCTGTGGTGACTTTGAAGGCAGAGATAAGTTTCCTGTTGTTGGTATAAAATACCCTTATGCCAGAATCCCTGAACCCTTTGGTATTGCTTTCAATGAAAGTTATCATTTCTTCGCCATCAAATATTATACATCCGACAGGTGACGAGTTATTGATAACCTCAAGCGATATCTTTTGCGCTGTATTATCTTCGCTCTTGATATAATTAGAGATGTTTGTTGATGGAGTCTTGATATTAACTTTGACTCCTCTTGAAACAGATTTGTGAAGCTCGTCTACCAAGTTATTCCTGTACAAGATCATGACCTCTTCTTCAGACAACAGTAGGGTAATCTCTTTCTTCGCGGTTTGGATCAAGCTGTGTATCTTTGCGACTAATGGTTCCTTGCCAACAACTACTTGATAAACGTCCTTGTCAGTTTCTTTGTGTTGAACCACGTTATCCAATATTTGACTAATCAGACCATGATAGTATTCCTTTTTCTCTGATACAGCGCCTAAATTGGCAGTCTTGACTTTAATCAGATGTTCAACTGATTCCTTGTACGAGAGTGCCTGATAGCGCTGGGGTCTGTCAAATGTTGTTCGAAGAACGCCCTTGGCCAACAAGCTGCTCAAATAATAATAGCTGTCAGTGCGCGCGACGCCACTCAGTTTCGCGATTTCAGAGGCTGTAGAGCTGTTGTATATCATGAGGTAGAGCAGAATCTTTGCCTCATTGGGACTAAGATCAAGCTTTGATAGTTGAGTTATGATTTCATTCTCGTATTCGGCAAGCTTTTCTTTCATAAAGTGGGGATGTTCGACCACTGATTCATCGCTATATCTGCCCAATTGACTATCTTCCTCCATTAAACAGTACCGGACTGTTCTTTTGTGGTGTCATAAATAGATTGTTTTGTATATTCATTTGTGTTCACTCTTTATCATTTCAAAAACTCTCTCTTTGTTTTCGTTTACTTGCTCTATAGGGAGCACTATTCTGAAGGTTGCTCCGTCCCCGCTGTTATACACGTCAATAGATCCACTGTGAGCCGTGACAATTGCTTTGCTAATGTAAAGACCGAGACCTGATCCTTCCTTGTTCAGGTTGCCGATATTCTTTGTTACAAACTTGCCAAATAAATTTGGCAAGAGATCTTCAGGAATTCCGCCTCCTGTATCGCTGATCGAGATTTCAACCATGTTTGCATCCTTGTTCACGTGGGTTTGAGCCTTGATAGCTCCTTTCTTTGTGAATTTAGTGGCATTTCCTATAACGTTGGTAAACACTTGGCCGATGCGGTCCCTGTCAGCCCATATCTCTAGGTCCTTGTGGTGCTCGTCAATATCTGCAATGACAGACACCTCCTTGGGATTCACCATTCCCCCCGCCGCGACCATTGCGTTTAGCAGAATTTCATGGATCTTTGTTTTTTGCATGGTGTACGTTAGGGTTCCACTTTCGATTCTGCTGACATCAAGAATATCGCCAGCCAGCTGCTTTAATTTTAGTGCCTGCTTGTAGATTACATCCAGCGCTGCTTCAGGCTTTACCTTTCCGCTTCTTGCCATAGATGCGTATCCAAGAATTGGATGTATAGGTCCCCTCAGTTCGTGAGACGCAATCCCAATAAACTGATCCTTCAGCTTGTCGAGTTTCTTGAGAGCTTCGTTAGCTAGTTCAAGATCAGCATTAAGGGTTCGGAGCTCTTTGTTTTTAGATGCAAGCGTCCCTTGCGCAGCTACGAGGTTCTGCCTCATGTGCTCAAAATTGGTTGCAAGATCGGTTATCTCGTCTGAACCTGTTGTAGCGATCTCTTGGCTAAGCTTGCCAGCTGCAACTTCGTTTGCCTCACTCTTTAGGTGAGAGACTCTCTTTGTAATGGAACGAGCTGCAAAACCACCGACAACGAAAACTACTGCTACAGCGGCTATAGTGAGCATCGTGTTCAAATTCATGCTGCTCTCGATGTTACCAATAACGCGGGTCTGAGTTAATTCGAGCGACTTTTGCTCGTCTTCTATTTTCATATTCAAGTCGTCAGTGAAAGCCATTCCCATTTCATCAAATTCCAGTATCATTCCGTGCAGATGCATGAAACTCTCTTCAGGAGTAGCATCCGATGGAACGCCTTCAATGGGTTCTCCATTCATGATCTTTGTGCCTCGTGCAGTCATATCGTCTATAAGTGCCACCAAACCATTGATGCTTGTCCCAATTTTTTGGGAAGCGGTCTTATCTTCCTCAAGGGCAGAATAGGTCGCAAAAGATTTCATTAGACTTTCTTTTTGCATTTGCACTTCATCAAAATGATCTAGAGCTAGCTGTTTTGCTTCGGGATCCATGGCGGCTTCGGGCACGTGCAAATTAAATGCAAGAACGGCTGCCTGCAGTGCATTAAAATCCGATTTGATGTTGCCCAGTGATATTATCGTCGGTGTTGCCTTATTCTTGACAATGTCAAACGAATTTGAAACTTCTGTAATCTGTCCATATGCCACAACGCCTGCTACACCTGCAAGAATTGCCATTATTGCGTAACTGGCCATTAACTTTGTTTGTATCTTCATTTAGAGAATTCCTCCTAGCAGCACTATGTCCAGTTTCAATATCACGGTATACAAAGCACTTGGTTATAGTCCTGTTGTATGTGGATTTTTTACATACAACTCAATAAAACACGTCGATTCCGTGTCGTACGAACCTACAACAAACGCTTTTTATCCGATTTTAATGCAAACGACACAAATGCGGATA
>DASYSB010000031.1:0-20727 GCA_036003785.1 Nitrososphaera sp. | reverse complement strand
GAAGGTCCCAGTCACCATCTACGCTAACGACTCTCTGATATCAAAGATGGTAACTGATAGGACAATCGACCAGGCTGCAAATGTCGCAACGCTGCCGGGCGTCATGAAACATGTCGTGGTGCTACCGGACGGCCACGAGGGCTACGGCTTTCCAGTCGGCGGTGTTGCGGCAACTGACATTGAGGAAGGGGTCATCAGCCCGGGAGGCGTGGGATATGACATCAATTGCGGCGTCCGGCTTGTGCGTACCAACCTGAAAGAAAGTGATTTGCGGCCACGGCTAAAAGATCTTGTTAACGAGCTTTTCAAGTCAATCCCATCCGGCGTCGGAAGCGAGGGCACAGTAAGATTGAGCAGGCCGCAGCTCGATGAGCTGTTGGTCGAAGGAGTAGGGTGGGCTGTTAGGCACGGTTACGGAACAGATGACGACGCGGACGTGTGCGAAGAAGGAGGTATGATGGCTGGGGCAGATCCGGCAAGCGTTTCTGACACTGCGAGGAAAAGGGGTTTCCCTCAACTCGGGTCATTGGGGTCTGGAAACCATTTTCTTGAAGTACAAAAGGTGGACAAGATTGTCGACGAGCAGGCCGCCAAGGCGATGGGGATAAACCAGATCGGGCAACTGACTGTCTTGATACACTGTGGCTCGCGCGGCTTTGGTCACCAGATATGCACCGACTATCTGCGTGTTTCTGAATCTGCACTGCGAAAATATGGGATGACGCTTGCAGATAGGGAGCTTGCTTGCGTTCCAAACAACTCGAAGGAAGGCGAAGACTACCGTAAGGCAATGTATTCTGCGCTCAACTTCGCGTGGGCGAACAGGCAAATGATAACCCACTGGACCCGCAAAACCTTCGAGCGCGTCTTTAAGTCTCGTGAGGGCGGCCTTGAGATGGATCTCGTGTACGATGTTGCGCACAACATAGCCAAGGTTGAGCGCCACAGGATCGATGGCGAGGGCAGCCGCGACATGGTCGTGCACAGAAAAGGTGCCACTAGGGCGTTTCCGGCAGGAATGGAGCAAGTGCCAAGCAAATACCGCAGCATAGGCCAGCCAGTGATACTCCCCGGCTCGATGGGGACTGCTAGCTGGATCCTGCTTGGCGGCCAAAAGTCACTTGACCTGAGTTTTGGCTCAACAGCACACGGCGCCGGCAGGACGATGTCAAGGTCTGCAGCAAAGCGGAACTACACTGCAGAAGGCGTGAAAAGTGGGTTAGATTCCAAGGGCATATACGTCAGGGCATTAACAAGGGAGGGCGTCGTCGAGGAGACGCCCGAAGCCTACAAGGACGTCGACGCAGTCGCCAATGTATCACATTCACTTGGCATAGCCACCAAGGTCGTGAGGCTCGTGCCAATAGGGGTGATAAAGGGCTGACATCTGAAGATCATGACATCGAGATAATCAAGGCGCGGAAACTAAAGGAGTTGCGTGAAAAGGCGGCCGCGCTTGAAAAGTCAAAATCCTCAAGTCAACCAAAGAAAAAGTCTGCCCGCGACGTAGTGTCGGCCTTCTTGTATGACAGGGGTGACGAGGTGCTCAATTTAGCATACATGCAGTACCCTGCACAGACAGAGGCGATCGTTACAAGGATGGCTGAACTCATACAGTCAGGCGAAATTACAAACAGGATATCCGGAGGCGAGCTCTTGGCGCTTTTCAGATCGGTCGGACTCAAAGTTAGGGTGAACACTACCATAAAGGTCGAGGATAAGGGCAAGCTCATCTCGTTCTCCGACAAGCTGAAGCAACAGAATGATTGACTTGACAATTATTGGCACCTTTATCCTCGATTTTCAGACGGTTGATTTTGAGCCCGACTCAAAGATTGCTGTAGATCTGCTTTCTAGCTGGCAAAAAACAAGCCAAATGGAAAACGCGTTTGCACTTGACCCGCCAGTGCAGAGCGCGGGTTGGTCGTTTGCCAAGGTGTTCCTCGCCGGGCAGTTCGTAGAAAAGATATACGCAATTTATGCCCATGATGTCGACGCTTCAAAGGGCAAAAAGTTCGAGGACAAGTTCGTTGCATGGTTACAAAAAGAACTGAAAAACAGCGGCTGCGGCGCCCAGATAAAAATGGCGCCAGAAATGAAATCGATCTAGACTCTGCGTCCCCTTCTGCCGCCCGGCTTTCTTGTGGTGTCGTGCGGTATCGGAGTCACATCGTCAATCCTGCCGATGCGAAATCCCGCCCTTGCAAGCGCTCTGATGGCAGCCTGGGCTCCTGGTCCGGGGATTCTCGGACCTACGCCACCAACAGCCCTCACGCGGATGTGCAGCGCACTGATGCCCTTTGCCTTGGCGACGTCCGCTGCCGCCACAGCAGACTTCATGGCCGCATATGGCGACGACTCGTAACGGTCGGCTGTAACGTGACGCCCGCCAGAGCTGAACGAGATCGTTTCGCTCCCGCTCAGGTCGGTGATGTGGACAAGCGTATTATTGTAACTGCTAAAGATGTGAGCTACCGCCCACTTTGTCTGGGTAATATCGTTGGTAGTTTCAGACATCCACTTAGATTCGCCCCTTTAGAGGGTTAAAAACGTTATCGCATGTCAAAGTGGACGTAGCCCCTTTTGTCAAGCAGCCTCTTTCCAACAAAGACGTCTCCTGTCCCTCGTCGCACTCGGCCTATGACATGTAGAGCTATTCCTGATTTCTTTGCCGTTGTTATTGTTCGCTTTAGTGTTGATTTCGGGATCGTTGCCACGATTTCGTACTCCTCGCCGCCGTGAAACACTAGCTCGTTCGCGTCAAGGCCATTTTCCTTAGCAAATTTCTCCAACCAGTCTGCAGCCGGGACATTGTCGATTACAATATTGACCCTGCTCTGGTTTGCCAGCTCATACAGCGATATCGCAAGCCCGTCGCTAGAATCGGTCGATGACGAAAAAAATTTCGCAAGAGTTAGACCAAAACACTGTCTCGGTCTCGGTATCATTACTGATTCTATAGCGTGTTTTCTGAACGAACCTGTACCTTTAGCATTTCGCATCAGGATTTCAAGACCGGCGGGCGGAAGGCCAAATGTGCCCGATGTCACAACAACATCACCCGGCTTGGCTCCTTTTCTAGTTGGTATCTTGTTGGCAAATCCAATCATGCTACAATCGATCACAAGTCCGTTAGCTTCATTTGTATCACCGCCTACTATCTTCACTCCGAATTCTTTTGAAGCACCGGCAAATCCCTTTGCAAGCCCCTCTACGTACGGCCGGGTGCAATTTTTCGGCAGGCCAAGAGATATCGTTGCCGCATGCGGTCGGACGCCCTTTGCCGCAAGATCGCTGACGCATGATACGACGCTCTTTCTTGCGACCTGCCACGGCTCCATGCCATGGGGGACGTCGGTGCTTGCCACTAGCATGTCGGCTTTGAAAACTATATCCTTGTCAAGCACTGCAACGTCATCAAGGTCGGCTATGCCAAGTTTGCTTGCAAAGATCCTAATGATCTCTCTCTCATCTAACTTGGTCATATATTGCTTGAACCTTTTCACTTGCGTTGTCGTAGAGCGATTGCGCCTTATCGGCTCTGGACTCAACAGATACCCTGATCGCGTGCTCGGTATTTGACGGCCTTACTAGGACCCACGAGTCTTCGTCTATTATAGCTTTGATGCCGTCTTCAGTTATTACTGAAGATGATTCCTGTTTGAAAACATCGACAAGCTTTTCGATCACTGCACTGTGCAACGAAGAGTCGGCTGCTATCTTTGATCTTATTTGAGCAAACTGGGATGCAAACGTTAAGCAGCGTTCAATCATCTTCTTATCAAGGCTTGAAATGGTTGCAGCAGCTAGAAGGCCGTCGCGACACATGTTGAAGTTGGGCATGATAAAGCCAGCGCTACTTCCCTCGCCTCCGGCCTCCGCGTTTGTCTCAAGCATCTTGCTGACAACATTCGCCTCGCCCACCTTCGAGTAAGAAAATTTGCCTTTGTGATCGCGGACGTACTTTTCTATCGCCACACTGGTGTCCATGCTACTCACAAACTTTTTCATGCCCATCTCGAGTGCCCTTGCAATGCAAAGCAGCAGCGTCGCGTCAGGGTTCAATTTTTTGCCGATGCTGCTGACGACAACGAGCCTGTCAGCATCCAAATCGAGCGCAAAACCGTGGTCGAGTTTGTTTGTAGTTACGAGCGCGCGCAGGTCTGACAAATCGTCCGTAGTCGGGTCGGGGTCCCTTGAAGATATGCCTGCAACGCCGTTGATGCTGTAGTAATGGTGACCCAGCTTCTTGAACAAACTTTCTCCATATCCGCAGGCAGCGCCACCACCGGCATCGATCCCGACCTTGACCTTCACGCCGCCTTTTGCAATGTTGGCCACTTCGTCCACGTAGCGCGTAGAAATCCTATACTCGCTTCCAAATTTGTTCTTGTACTCACTTGGCCGCCTGAGGAGTTCGTCAAGCTCGCGCTCAAAAAGACCTCTGCCGTCGATTATGAATTTCAAGCCATTCCACTGTAGAGGGTTATGGGAAGCCGTTATAATCACGCCTGCGCCATACTTGCGCGCCTCACGAAATGCCGCCGGAGTGGGCGCAATGCCGAGGTTGTAGACGTCAATGCCTCCAGCCATCAGGCCTGCTATCATCGTCTGGGCGATTATCCTGCCAGATGGCCGGGTGTCTCTTGCGATCACGCACCTGCCCGATTTGATCAAGCCGGCAAACTGGCTAGCAAACCTGTTAATCTCGTGCAAGTTGAGGTCTTGACCATAGATCCCCCTGACACCAGAGATCGATATCTTCACAACAAAAAACTGATCTGGGTGGTATTTAATTTAGCGCCAAGCATTAAATAACGAGCGGCAGAAGTTGCGTATGTTTTGCCCTAGTAGCTCAGCCTGGCAGAGCGAAGGTTTCGTAAACCTTAGGTCGAGGGTCCGAATCCCTCCTAGGGCTTGTACGCTTCATGCGGCTAATGATAGTAAGACAAACTGAATTGAACCTATGCGTAATCCATTTCTGATCTTTAGTCTTCTGTTACTATAGCTTTCATTTCAGAATTGCAATAGGGACACGATAAGCCATACCGAAACGAGTCAGGAACAGCCGCAGTTCGCCTACAATTTGGACAGAGGAAGTAATAGACGCTGCATCTATCTGACATTGGTAGTATAGCGTGGCGGTTGCGTAAAAAGGCTTCGTTAATGCCTGCTTGGAGCGAGTATTTTTGAAACTTTAAGTCATTGGAATACGTATGATAAACGATGGATGGAACTTCTGCCTGCGGCACATGTGGTAAAAAAACTCAAGATTATCCAGTCTATTGTTACATGTGTGACGATTACTTTTGTTCGGAATCATGCCACCTTCAAAAGCATGCAAAACCTTGGCAGAAATATTAGATAAGCAAAAATTGAACCATTCAAAAAATTAGGGGGGCAGATCGGCTAACTTAACTTTGGCTCCGACGCTGCCTTCTTGATCTCCTTTTTTTTGATCTTGTGCCGTAGCTCCGGCGTCTTTCCCCTTGATCGCCTTTATCGCTTCCATGCACGCCGCTTTGATCTCGTCATAAGCAGTTATGCTCAGAATTTCATCCAAGGCTGGAAGTGCCATGTCGCCATGGCTTGATAATTCCTTGATGGCAGTTTTCTTTTCCGCTAAATCCCGTGACCATTTCGCCCTTTCCTTCAATTCAAAGAAAATCCTTGCATCAGACAATTGGCTGACCCGAATACTATTACACATAGTTGTATTTATGGAAGACGATGATGATTCGTAGCAAACAACAACCGCGTGAGGTTGCTGTAGGAATACGAATTCTGTCGAGTCATCGTTTCCAATTGCCAGGCTTGCAAATGTGATAGCCCTTTCCAATTCTCCCATTGCATACAGGGCAGAGCTTGGGAGGGGCAACTCTCTTTGGCATATCTTGCATGTTTCCCCTCATTGTCTCGTTATACGCCTTGTGAAGTGCATGCAACTGCGCCTGAAGCCTAGGAATATCACGCCTGGCCTTTCTGTTGTGCATCCGGAGCTGGACTTTGTATATTTTATGGCTCAGATCCCTTAATCTCTTTTTTCTGATATGACGGTTTCGATCTACCAAAGGCTAGTCATCATTTCATTGATAACAATATAAGCATTCACGAAAATCTGTTATATTTCAAAATTGCGCCGAGGCCTGATGCTTTTCTCATCGCAGAGAATCTACTTAGCCTTCGATCCCCTGCTGCTTTGCTATCTTTCTTGCGTCAAGGATCTGCCAAATCCAGAATCCTACTGCGCCGAGGCCGACCATCATCAAAGCAAGGACCATGATTGAGGTCATGCTTATGCCTTGAGTCATATTTGATGTAAGAACAGAGTTGATACCAAGGAATCCCGGGTATGAGACCATCAAAAGCCCAATGCCGGTGACCAGAATCCCAATGCCGCGTCTGAATGCGCCAAGGTAAACGTGTCCTATGCCAGGTATTATAGCGAGCACAGTCGCAATGAGCTTTCTGCTTAGGCCGATCTTGTCACTAATACCTATACTGAGCACAAGCAAAAAGCACCTTGGGCCGGATATAACATTCTGTATGAGATAGAAAGTTACAGACTAGATCTCAATTTCATCTCTTGCCTCCGCCCCTATTGCGTCATGCAGGAGTACATTGCCTTAGGGGTCTTTGCTCTAGTGTACACCCTCATAATCGGCCGGAAGCGATTTGGAATCCCGATATGGGCCGCAATGCTGATAGGCGCCGCACTGATGATTGGCCTTCAGGTAATTGGCGTCGGGGCGGCGTTCATGTCGATCAACCTTGAAGTCATCGCCTTCTTGTTTGGAATGTTCAGCATCGTATCGGCGTTGGACAGGGCCGGAGTTCTACAGCGCGTAGCAGTCAAGATGCTTGCGGTGGCCAAGACTCCCAACAGACTCTTGATGGTCTTTGTAGTGGGCATGGGATTGCTTGCTGCTTTTCTTGTCAATGATACCATCGCATTGCTTGGAATCCCCCTTGTCATCTATGTCGCACGGCACGCGGGCATCAGGCCGGTTGTACTTCTGATAGCCCTTGCCTTTGGCATCACTGTCGGAGGCGTCATGACACCAATCGGTAACCCACAGAACTTATTGATAGCAATCCAGAGCGGCATCCAGATGCCTTTTACGACCTTTCTTGTCAAGCTAGCAGCGCCGACAATAGTCAACCTGTTCCTGACCTATGCCATATTGAAAGTGTATTACCGCAAAGAAATCGGGTCGAACTACCATCTAAGCGCCATCGAACTTACGGAAAAGGTAGATGGAGTGTACAACGCACGCCTTGCGAGAATTTCAATCGGAGTCATGATCGGTACAATAGCCGGCTTCATTCTCTCTGAAGTCCTGCATTTTCTAGGTATTGCAGACTTTAGTCTGAGCGCTGTGGCTATGCTAGGCGCCGCAGCCATTTACGCGCTGAGCAGCCAGCGAAGAGAGATAATGAAAAGCATCGACTACTCTGTATTGATATTTTTTGGCGGCATGTTTGTACTAACGTCGGCGCTCTGGTCCTCAGGCGCAGTGTCAATATTGTTCATGAACTACATCCCGACCCCGGACCCAAGCGACCCTGTGCAGAGCGCCGCCGTTATATCGGCGGCAAGCATCGGACTAAGCCAGATATTGAGCAACGTTCCATTCGTCGCGCTTTACAATTTGGTCATGGCAGACAGCGGCTTTACAGGCCAGCACGTCGACCAGTGGATGATGCTGGCAGCTGCGAGTACCATAGCCGGCAACCTTACGATACTGGGCGCGGCGAGCAACATCATTATTATTGAAGCAGCCGAGTCGCGTGGCGTCCACGCTTTTTCCTTTCTAGAATTCTTCAAGGTCGGAAGCATAGTTACTGCAGCGAATCTTGCTGTCTACTACCTGTTTATTGTCTTGATCTAGGGAACTAGGACTGCACGGGCCTCTATCTGTGACTTTTTAAGACTTGCAAGCACGTCATTTGCCTCTGCCAGCCTATGTGTCTCAATGACTACCTTCAGGCCAGAATTGCTCGCCAGTTCCACCAAGTCGGTCATGTCTTTCCTTGTGCCGATGACGCTTCCTTTCACTATCTTTTCTTCAAATGTTGGGAAATTTGTTATGTTACCAAGCACACCTAGCACGATGGTGCCTCCCTTTTTGACAGATCTTATTGCCGTATCAATCACCTTGTCGGAGGGTGCAAAGACGATTGCGCTGTCAAGCAACCCTTCTTCCTTTTTTAGGTTCTTCAAGAACTGATCCTGCGAGTCTTGGTAGACGATGACGTTGTCAGCTCCGAGTTTTCTTGACAAGTCAAGGTGTTTCTTGGCCCTTGACGTCGCAATCACTCTTGCGCCTTGCATCTTGGCTATCTGTATCGCCAGATGTCCAACGCCGCCGATGCCAAAAATGCCGACTGTTCTGCCACCGGCCGGCTCACTTGCCTTGACTGCCTTGTACGCAGTTATGCCGGGGCAAAAAAGCGGGGCGGCATGCTCTGAATCCAGATTGTCCGGGATCGGCGTAACAAACTCTTCGAGCCCAAGAATGTACTCGGCGTAGCCACCTTGTACCGACTCGCCTGTTATCTCTGCGTTTTCACAGAGGTTCTCCCGACTGGCTGTGCAGTATTCGCAATGCAGACAAGAGCTGAAAAGTGGCTGTATTCCAACTCTGTCACCTATTTTGATCTTTTTTACGCCGCTGCCGGTTTGCTTGACTACGCCGACAACTTCGTGGCCCGGTACGACAGGCAAGCGAGAAGGGGAACCAAACTTTTTCCAGTCGCCTTCAATGAGGTGCAGGTTTGATCGGCAGACGCCGCATGCCTCTATTTCAAGCAAGAGTTCGCCTTTGCCCTTTGGCGCAGGCTTGTCAATCGACATCAACTTCAGCGGGCGGGTCTCTATCGGAGCAAGCTTTGTCAGAACCATTGCCTGCATCTTTTCTGCCATAATTCATCATCGCCGCTTTCCGGGATTTATCTTCATTGTACAGCACAGCAGGTATGCGATCAGGGTGCCAGCATTCTGTACCTTTCTTTTCGAGATCAGCTGACCCAATTTCTTGACCGTAACTGTTTCGATGCTGATCTGCTCGCCGCTGTCGTGCCTCGTCGCACTTGTCCTTGCCAAACCTGTCGCCTTGAAAACGTGCACAGACTGCTTTGTCCGGCTGACAGATGGGTGATAGCTGTAGAGGTAATCGAGTTTCCTTGCCCTGTACCCTGTCTCCTCCTCAAGCTCCCTCTTTGCAGCGTCGAGTGGTTCTTCTTTATTATCTACATGGCCAGCCGGGAACTCTAGCAGCACTTTGCCCACCGGGTAGCGGAACTGCCTAATCATTAGAACTCTTTGACTATCAACAAAAGGCACCACAATAACCACGTCTGAAGCGTGGTATTTTGTATATGTAAAGACATTGCCGTTTGGCGTCCTCACCCTGTCCTGATACAGTTCGATGAACACCGTCTTGCCGTCACCGGCCTTGAATATCTTTTTGCTCTCAAGGCATTCCCAGCGCTCTTTCATCTGCGATAGGTATCAAAATGCCAGATAATAAATGATAATCGTGCAAAATTTGCATGTTCTGGGGCCAGAACAGGCGTGAACTCATAGCCACCGGGGAGCACCTTAAATCCTGCTTGATGCATAACTTTTGTTATCAATGAACGACGACCAGAACAGCGAGCTTGAGCGCAGACTTGCGGGCAGGACGCTGCAGGTCTATCTATATCTTCAAAAGAAAAAAGAGCCATCCGGCATAAGAGAAGTCCAGCGTGACCTCGGGCTGTCGTCCCCAAGCGTTGCCGAGTACCAGGTCGAGAAACTTGTAGAGATGGGACTCGCGGGGCGGGACAGCTACGCTCGGGTCTATGTGACAAGAAAAGTCAAAGTCAAGGCAATGGCATCCTACATCAACTTTGGCCGGTTTACCGTGCCGCGCCTTGCCTTTTACGCGAGCCTCTTTACTGGAATAGCTGCGCTATACATCGTTTTTAATTTCAATTCGCTGAGCGCCTACGCTGTCGCAGTGCCGGCCGGGGCCGCGGCAATTTTCTGGATTGAAGCGTGGAAGCTCTGGAAGTACAGGTTGCTTGAAAAGGCGGCGAAAAAGTCAGGCGAAAAAGACTACTTTTGGATCTCTCTCATGCCGGGCCTAGCCGCGCTTGCGGTTTTCATGGTCGGTATCTTTTTTCTGTACTACTACATTGAGCCCAGCCGTCCAGCAGCAGAGTCTCCATTGCCTGTCGACCCTAACGCCATGCCGTTCCCGGCAAGCCCGGGGAGCCCGGTGACAAAAGACGACATTCCAGTGGCAGATCATGGCCGCGCAGTCGAGCTTTTCTGGATCGGTCTTTCACCCATGAATTTGACGATGCTGCTGTTTGCGGGGGCGCTCGTAGCCGGCTTCGTATTGTACGTGATGGTCAAATACCGCGGTGACAAGGGCGTTCCAACACCAGAACAGCACTGGAACTAGCCGTTCGGAACACAGGATTATCAAGACTTCATGTGCTATTACGCACATGAAACAACAACTAGTCATTATTGCAATAGCAACCGGAATTCTGGTTGTGACGTCAATAGAGCAATCGTATGCGCAGTATGGAACTGGTGGCGCGGGAACAGCGTCCCAAGAGCAGCTGTTGAGATGTGATGAGCTTGGAATAGACAGGAACCAGTGCAACGACGTTACAATCTTGGCCAAAGAGCGGCTGTTATATGCACAACAGACACCGTACGGAAATATTCCCGATGGCTCTGGAATACCATATTTCAAAGGCATCGACACCCTTGTTATGATTGCCATCTTGGGAGCAATCTTTGGCGTATTAGCGGGTGCGTTCTATTTGATGGGCAGGAAGGCAAAGCAAATTCCTGCCTGACCTCTATTTTTTGGTGATAGTATGGCGTACTGCAACGGCGTCTGCTCCCGCTACAAATCCAGCAAGCATGAAGGGTCGAGGCTGCGCTACGCTTTTGGCGACAAATGGTGCTGCTACTGCAGCCTCTTTATGCAATGGGACGGGAGAAAATGTCCATGCTGCCGAACACGACTGAGGACGAGACCGGTGAAAAGGAGCGTCAGCGTTGCCTATTGAATTCAGCCTAACACTTAAGAATTAGGCAGGAATCCTAAATTCTGAAAATGCCTCTTCGTGCAAATCAGATCAAGTCGACTGAACATATCGGCAATGAAGTCACGATCAGGGGCTGGGTTTACAGGTTGCGAAGGCAGAAGGAGAACGCGTTCGTACTTGTGCGGGACGACAGGGGTGGCGTGATACAATGCATATTTTCTGCCGACCAGGTTGCTGGTTTGACGATAGAATCGTCGATCGAAGTCATGGGAGTCGTGAGCCAAGACCCACGAGCTCCGGAAGGAGGCTACGAGATAAAGGGCAAGAACATCAAGGTTTTCAATGTCGCCGGGACAGACTACCCGATAGGTGAATACCAAAGCGATGAGCTCTTACTTGACAAGAGGCATCTGACGCTTCGCACGCGCAAGATGGTTGCGATGGCAAAGATAAGGGCGACGGTGCTTGACTTTGGCCGGCGATGGTTTGTGGAGAACGACTGGATGGAAGTAACTGCACCCACGATAGTAAAGGGAGCAGTGGAGGGAGGCTCGACATTATTCAAGTTGAAATATTTTGATGAAGAGGCGTACCTTTCGCAAAGCGCGCAGCTCTATTTAGAAGCCATGATATTTTCGCTCGGGCCAGTGTGGAGCCTTACACCTTCATTCAGGGCAGAAAAATCGCGCACCGTTAGGCACCTAGCAGAATTTTCCCACTTGGAGGCCGAGGCGCCCTGGGTAACGCTTGAAGATATCCTGAAGGTGCAGGAACAGCTAGTGTCACATGTAATCCAGAGCGCGATCAAAGAGCGGGCTGAAGAGCTGGCATACATGAAACGCGACGTAACAGATCTGAAAAAAGTCGAGCCGCCTTTTGAGCGGCTGCCTTACCCCAAGGCAATTGAAATACTCCGGTCTAAAGGATTCATGATAGCAGAAGAAGATGGGAGAAAGCGCGAAATTCAGGTGGGCGATGACCTAAACATCGACTCTGAGCGCGAGCTGACAAAGGATGCTGGCAAGCCGATATTTGTCGTAGGCTACCCGATTGCTGTCAAGCCATTTTACGTCAAGGAAGACCCGGACCACAGAGGCATCGGGCTTGCCGCGGATATGCTGGCGCCAGCAGGCTTTGGCGAGATAACAAGCGGTGGGCTGAGGGAGGACGACATTGTCTCAATGACTGAGCGAATCAAAAAGGAAGGACTCAACCCCGCGGCCTACGATTGGTACCTTGATCTGCGGAGATACGGATCGGTGCCACACGGCGGCTTTGGGCTTGGCATTGAACGCCTTATGCGGTGGATAACAAACGTGGACGACATCAAGGATACGGTGCTCTTTCCGCGTACAATGTCGCGCGTTACACCTTGATTCGCGCAAAGCGTGTTAGGACGAACGCAATGCCGACAAGCATTGCGGTTCCGATAAATACAACGCTAGCTGGAAATTCAGGAGCGGCAACGATATTGAATTGCGCACTTTCTACGAAAGGTCCCGGATCTCTAGAACCTACCGCGTTTATGTTGACAACTAGTGTCGCCGGGCCCGCGGTATTTTCCTTGAAGCCTACTGTCTGTGTTTCTGGAGAGCTTGCGGCAAACTGGTCCTTAAGGTCTTTTAAGACGTTGCCATGCGAATCTGTTACCTTGAAGTCGTAGCTAACATCCTGCACAACAACATGATCACTGTCAAAGAAACTGATCTGGAATGAGACGTCCTTCCCTGGTTGTATTTCTGCAGGCGACCAGTCAAGGTCAACGAAGTATGTGCCCCTCGCAGTCCTCTCTTCAAGAGGCGGCTTGGGCACTTCAGTCATGCTTGCTGGCGTAGGTGGCTCGCCGGTTCCGGTGCCTAGAAGTTCAAAAGCATACTGGACCGGTGGCTGGCCAGTTGTTACATCCGCAAAAGTCTGAGCCTTTATGGGAAATGGGAACTCATTTGCAATCCAGATCGTATTGTCTATAGATTTGTGATAAATGATCTTTGTCGCATCAAATATCCCTCCTTTCACCGTTATCTTCTCAGTTCCAGCGGGCTTGATCTCTGACCCTCCAATGGATGCAATCTTACCCCATGAAGCCGCAGTCAAGGATTGTCCTGGTTTTGGCACGTACGCCGAAAGCCACTGAAGCGAATCCTTGTAAGCGTTGATGTATGGCATCATTTCCTTTGGGATATTGGACCCTGTTGAAAGTACACTCATGTCAAGGGAGCCCAACTTCAAAGTGCCGGTAAAGACTTTGCCTTGGTCAACCACAAATACCGGAGCTATCCAGTCGCCGCTTCCATCCTGCTTTTGGAAGTAGATTGTCATGTCAAAAGGCGCACCGTTGTTTGTATCGAGGTCCTGTATCCCATAAGTGACGTACGTGTCTTGCTTGGCGCCTTCGCCGACGTACCACTTGTCATCGGCAGCAAAAGCATAATTGACACCTGAAAAGGTGCTAATTGACAGTGAGGCCGTAATAATCACCGTAGTTGAAAGCAAGGTGCATAATGCTAATGAACAGGATACCGTGCTCCTGTTCTCCGTGTGAAACCATGACCTTTCATTATTGCTAATAGCCGTCTTCACATCAACACAGAAAAATTGCCGGATCATCCGCGTTTTGCCTCTAGTTCAATTTAGTTGGCGCAGGATATAACGCATGATTAACCTAGTTATTGAACTGATTATGATATTTGCGTCCAACTCCTGCTTTCTAGTCTGATGCTGTACGTCAAGGGATGCATCCCATCGCGTAATTTCCAAAGGTTTTAAACTGCATTGGTAGACATTTACTGTTATTGCCAGAGTCGTTTCTTGAGGCCGCAAGAAAGCGTGTTTTGCTTTTCGACGGTGCGATGGGAACCGAGATCCAGCGCCTCAACCCCAAGCCGGAAGATTTCCCCGACGGCAAAGACGGATTTAATGACGGCCTCAACCTTTCAAGGCCGGACTGGATAAAGGAGATCCACAAAAGCTACCTCAAGGCAGGAGCTGATTGCATAGAGACCAACACGTTTGGCTCAAACAAGTTCAAGCTAGCTGAATATGGATACGGCGACAAGACTGTCGAGTTCAACAAAAAGGCAGCTCAGCTTGCAAGAGAAGTATGCCAAGAGTTTAAGGACAGACCGAGCTACGTCATTGGCTCGATGGGGCCAACCGGATGCCTGCCAAGCTCAAACGACCCCGATCTCGGGCAAAAGCCGCTTGACGAGATCCGCGAAGCGTTCATGCTGCAGGCTGAAGGCCTGATCCTTGGGGGAGTCGACGCGCTGCTGATAGAGACAAGCCAGGACATACTCGAGGTAAAGTTGGCGATCGAAGCCTCCCACATAGCGATGGAAAAAGTAGGCAAAAGAGTGCCGATAATTGCAAACGTTACCCTAGATCAATATGGCAAGATGCTGCTTGGGACAAGCGTGCAGGCCGCCTACACCACTGTAAGCGATATGAAAATTGACGCGTTTGGGCTCAACTGCTCCACCGGTCCTGTCGAGATGGCGGCAAGCGTGAGGTGGCTGGGCGAGCAGGACCTCCCCATTCTGGTCATGCCAAACGCCGGCATGCCCCACAACGAGGGCGGGCGTGCAGTCTACAAGATGTCTCCAAAAGAGATTTCAGGTGAGTTGGCGGAATTTCTCGGCAAGTACAAGCACGTAAGAATGATCGGAGGATGCTGCGGCACAAACCCGCAGCACATTGCAGAATTGAGAAAAACCCTTGACAGCCCTAGTACCAGGTAGCTGCCTGTTCTTCTACCACAGCTTTTGGCCTGCGCTGCTCTGAAGCAACGTCCTTGTAGAAATATTCAATTCCTACCTTGCCAAAGCCCCTTATCCTTTTGATCCTGCCCTGGACAGTAAGACGCGTAATTGCGAACCTTACGTCCAGCCTGTTGCCGATCAGATGGTCAAGGTCCTTACTAGTGACCTTGCCACTCTTGCTCCTGATGGCAACATAGACTGTCTCTATGAGGCCTGCGGGACCATTCTTGAATCTGTATTGTTGAATCGTAGCCATGCTTCTTCCTTGCTTTTTTATTATAAAACAGGTAAGGTAGAATTTTCGGTATACTGTTTACTTTTTTTGACTTTCTGTATAGCAAATATAATGGCTTAATAAATAAACATCACTTGGTCCCACGGGTAAGCTCAGCTCTGAAGGCGGTGGATCTGAGGCAAGAGCCCCCGCCTCTGATAATAGGCGAGCGCCTTAATACCCAAGGGTCTAGGAGGGCAAAGGAGCTCGTCCTTGCCAATGATTTTGATGGGCTAGTTGACCTGGCAAGGGCGCAGGTAGAGGATGGGGCTCACTGCCTTGATGTGTGCGTTGCAACCACCGAGCGGTCTGACGAGCTCGAATTCATGACAAGGCTGGTGAAGCGCCTGAGCCTTGAGATAGACGCCCCACTGGTCATTGACTCGACCGATCCAAAGGTCGTAGAAGCTGCTGCAAAGCAGATACCCGGCAGGCCCATCATTAACTCGATAAACCTTGAAGGCGATGGCTCGCGCTTTCACGCACTGGCGCCAATAATGGCAAAGTACGGGCTTCCCGCAATAGCAATGTGCATCGGCCCAAAGGGAATGGCGAAAACCGCGCAGGAAAAGCTGGATACCGCGCAGCTGCTTTATGATACTGGCAAGAAATACGGGCTGCAGGCTTGGCAGTTTATCTTTGATGTGCTCACGTTTACGCTTGCTACTGGGGAGGCAGAGTTTGCCGACTCTGCCAGGAACACTCTTGAAGGAATCAGGATGCTCAAGCAAAAGTTCCCCGAGTCTTTCACTACGTTGGGCCTGAGCAATGTGAGTTTCGGCCTATCGGCGAGCGCGAGAAAGGTAGTAAATTCAGTATTCCTCTACCACGCGCTAAAGGCAGGACTTGACACCGTCATAATCAATGCACGCGATGTCATTCCATTTCCAGAAATCGACGAGCAGCAGAAAAAGCTCGCAGAGGATCTAATTTTCAACAAGCATCCAAACGCGCTTGCAGAGCTCATCGCACACTTTGAAGGCGCCAAGGCAGTTGCTGCCGGACCCGGCAAAAGGGTTGAAGTCGATCCGAGCTGGCCTGCTGACAAGCGCTCGTACTTCCGCATCGTCAATAGGCTCAAAGAGGGAATAGAGGACGACGTGGTACAAGCAATTGCCGACCGCGTCAAGGGGGCCAAGCTAGTTCGACAGGAGGGCAGGCTTGTACTCAAGGCGCCAACCAAAGAGTCCGGGCACGAGGCAGCGGTTGAAACACTCAACGAGGTCTTGCTACCTGCAATGAAAGAGGTTGGTGACAAGTTTGGCGCCGGCGAGCTGATCCTGCCATTTGTGCTAAAGTCAGCAGAGTGCATGAAGGCCGCAGTTGCAGAACTGGAGAAATACCTGATCAGGCAAGAAGGAGTGAGCAAGGGCAAGCTTGTGCTCTGCACAGTCTACGGTGATGTTCACGACATAGGCAAGAATCTTGTGAAAACAATTTTCGTGAACAACGGCTACACAGTCTATGACCTTGGAAAACAGGTGCCGCTGCAAAAGATCTTGGAGAAAATTAATGAAGTCAAAGCGGATGCGGTAGGGCTGTCGGCGCTCTTGGTTTCGACTTCAAAACAGATGCAGTACTTCGTCGAGCATGCGCGACAGAACGCCATGAAGGTGCCGGTGCTCTGCGGGGGCGCGGCCATCAACAGCAGCTACATCAACAGGATAGCAAAAGCAGAAGGCATCTACGGGTCAGGAGTTTTCTACTGCAAGACGGCATTTGAGGGGTTGAGGGTGATGAACAAGCTGATGTCCCCTGAGCGCAAGCAGTTCGTTGGCGAGTGGCAGCAAAAGCTGGAAAAATGGGACGAGCGGCAGACAGTCACGGTGGACCAGTCGGGCCTGCCTCATAGCGGTATAAAGCCGGTGGAGCCGCCAGCCCCGCCTCATGTTAACAAGCCGGTCAGGATCGAGCCTTCTCAGGTAAAGCTCGACGAAGTGTGGAAATTTATCAACAGAAAGTCGCTCTTTGTGCTCCAGTGGGGGATGAAGGGTAAGGGCGACAGCGATCCGGACGCGCTAAAGTTATTCAATGAATGGAAGGAGCGCGTGATAAAAGAAAAGTTGTTCGAGCCACGCGCGGTCTATGGCTATTACAGATGCCACAACCTGACGCTAAATCAGGGAGGAACCGGCAGACTGGCAGTAGACCTGACAAGCGGCAAGCAGTTAGCATTTGAATTCCCGCGCTCGTCAAAGTACAAGCACCTGTGCCTTGCAGACTATTTCGGCAAGGACGACATCATCGCGTTCCAAGCCGTTACTGTCGGCAACAGGGTTACAGAAATAATCGACAAATGGAACAAGAAGGATATGTACACCGACGCCTACTACCTGCACGGCCTTGCAGTAGAGACGGCTGAAGCGATGGCAGAGTGGGTCAACGCGAAAATTCGCGACGAGCTAAAGATCGGGAGCAACCGCGGCTTGCGCTACAGCTGGGGATACCCAAGCTGCCCAGACATTTCACAGCACCACCTCGTGTGGCAGATACTCGATCCTGCGAAATCCGGCATGACGCTCACAGAGTCAGGCCAGATCGTGCCAGACCAGTCAACTGCTGCATTAGTCGTACATCACCCCGAAGCAGAATATTTTGTGCTCTAAGTAAGGTGCGGGCAACCAACCACGCCAGAAATTACTGCCATTCTTAAGTAGCTGCAAGTGTTAGTAAAGGGATGATGGAATCTGCAAGCGAAGTGGCCAAGCGGGAGATGCTCAGCTGGCAAGGCGTGACGGTGCACGATCATCGCTTTGGCGGTCTAGAATTTCGCGTCAACGGAAGGGAGATGGGACACATGCATGGTGACGAGCTGGCAGACCTGCCGCTCCCAAAAGATGTTGGCAAGAAGCTCATAGCTCAAGGGAAGGTTTCGCCCCACCACTTTATCCCCCAATCCGGCTGGATAAGCTATTACATCAACGGGCCGCAAGACGTTCCTGGCCTGATAGAACTGTTCCGCATACAGTATGAACGCATGACAGGTTATAATAACAAAAAGAAATCTACTGCCGTATCCTCAGCTCAAACTCTCTGACGTCAGACTGCGATCCTTCGGCAAACAGGACTCCCTTGACGGTATAGACGGCTTCCTTTGCCGGTGCGCTAGTTGCGGTTATCGTGACCTGCATCTGGCCGGTGCGAGCGTCTTTGCTCTGGAGGTCGGGCAGCTCTATGGTGGGTTTGTCTATCGACAAATATGGCTGGTAGCCGGAGGGTTGGATTACAACGACCACTCTAGCATCGGTGATTGGTCTGGACTCGAGGTTCTGCACATTGAACATCACCTTCGTTGACTCGCCCACCTTGATGTCAGACCGGTCAGGCGTAAAATCGGTGAACTTGACGTTTGGAGCTCCCGGGGCGATCTGCCTCGGCATTGAGAAAATAACAAACGCGATGGCGATCGCAACAGCTACTGCGGCCACCGCTATTACTTTCAGAAGCAACAATCAAAATGACAGCATTGGGTATAAACGAGAATGGTGTCTTTGTAATATAACCTAGTTGTAGAATGAAAACTCCGTCGACTTTCTTACGTAAATGACGTCCTGAGACTTGTTATTGTTCGGCTGCGGGGCGCCTTCTGGCTTTTTCTCTACTTCTTTTGCAGTAGTATCTATTTCTGGATGTACGCTTTTTAGCTGTTCCGATATCCTGTCAAACTTGGCGTTTAGCTCGCTGATGGTCTTTTCGATCCTGCCGGTCTCGGCGCCTTGCGCTTTGCTTTTGTTTACTGCAGCTACTGCAACAGCAATGCCGGCTCCCAAGGCTACCATGTTAATTGCAGCAATTACTGCGTCAAAATTTCTTTTCCTTTGAGAAGATTCGTCCATCTCTTCAACGCGATTATGCAAAACTAACTCTTATACCTTGTTTAGATACTATCAACTTGTTACATTTTCTACTAGCAGCAAAGGCAATCATCTTCTCAAAATTTCTTTGATAAGATTATATTATTACATGCCCTACGTTTTCATGATTGTACCTAAGAAGGGGTTACATAATGCTGATAGGAGGCGGAGCGGCTGCGGTGGTGAGTTTTGCAACATCAATTTTCTTGCTAGCTGAATACACCTATAGCATAAAACCAAATGATCGACTGATTATACAACAATTCATTTCCAATAATGGTTCACAAGGTGTCTATAGCATTTCGTTTCCATCTTTTGAAGGGCAGGCCACTCTCAAAATCATCGATCCGTTAAACCAAACAATAGTTGAAAAGCCTATTAACCCGCCAATCGTCAGCGAAACCTTTGTGGCCATGGAAAGTGGTAATTATACTCTGGTTCTCAACAACCCTTCATCCGATAAAACTCTTGATGCGTCTATACTCTTTGGAGATCAGAAATCATTTGCGAGCGCAGAGCAACTAATATTCAGCTTTATGCTTATTGCTGGCATAATTACAGCAATAGCCGGCGGCGTCATAACAGTTTTAGACAGGCAGAGGTCAAACAAAATGAAGCAGTTCGGCGACACAAGTGATCTGGTTTAATATGGCAAAGCTTGAAGTTAGAAACATTGGCAAACAGTTTGTGGCTGTGCAGGGGGGCGATACAAAGCTCATCACTGCAGTCAGGGAAATCAACCTGTCAATTGATGATGGGCAGTTCGTATGTCTGGTGGGGCCCTCGGGCTGCGGTAAGACGACGCTGCTAAACATTCTGGCAGGGCTTGACAAGCCCACCGAAGGCGAAGTGATCCTGGACGGCCACCCGGTGACAGAAACGGGCCCCGACAGAGTTGTGGTTTTCCAGGAAAATGCTCTTTTTCCCTGGCTCAAGGTTGCGGACAATGTTGAGTTTGGGCTAAAGATGGCTGGAGTTGAAAAGGACAAGAGGCGCGAGCGGTCGATGCAGTACCTTGAAATGATGCAGCTGACCAAGTTTGCCGACGCTTACACCTACCAGCTATCCGGAGGCATGAAGCAGAGGGTGGCAATAGCAAGGGCGCTTGCAATAGATCCCGAAGTGCTTTTGATGGATGAGCCCTTTGCGGCTCTTGATAGTCAGACGCGCGATCTATTGCTAGTTGAATTGCAATTGATATGGGCGCGCACAAGAAAGACGATTGTGTTTATCACACACAACATACTAGAATCTGTAGTACTGGGGGATAAAGTCGTTGTATTCACAAAGAGGCCAGGCACGGTGAAAAAAGAGGTAGCGGTCGACTACAGAAGGCCGCGGCTTCCGGAGGATGAAAACCTGCAACCTTACTACCGGCAGATCATTGATGCAATGAAGGGCGAAATATCTGGACGAGACGACGACGGCGTCACTTAAGCTGCTTCAAAAGTTCCAGGCCAGAACTAAAACTGTTGGGCGATGTTAGGAGCACGCTGTCTGCTGTCCGGGCAGCACCCCTGACAAAATCCGTAGGATTTTTTTCGTATTCTGACCAGTCTAGCCCGATTACCGAGGCCGACTGACGGTTCTTTTCTACCGGGACCATCACTACGGCTGCTACCCTGATCCCGTAGGGCTTGGCAAGGTCGACTATTTCGCCAAGGTCTGAGAGAGACGAAATGGACTGTGTGACTAGTGAATGGGGTCTTGCCTCGAGCTTGTTCCGCACCGACTTGGCAGACCTGTCCTGCACCTTTGCTGGAAACGACAGATCCAGCTTTATGCC
>DASYSB010000030.1:0-17016 GCA_036003785.1 Nitrososphaera sp. | reverse complement strand
CCTTAGTGTGTTCAAACAGTTCAAGATATTCGATGCCCTTTTGAGTCAGCAAATATCGCCCCTTTGATTTGTCATGTTCGAGAAGCTGGCGATCCAAGAGTAGATGCATGTATTCTTTCGATTGGAGGAATGAAAGACTGGTACAATACATTATTTTGGTCTTGGTCACTCCGTTCAGGTCTTCCTTGGCAGCCTGTAGCATCTGCGATACGATCTCTGCTCTGGTCCTATACCTCATGTACAGAAAAAATCTATTGAATATCAACTATAAAAGGGCAACGAGACAAATGATGGAATATTCTATAACATGATACCTTCGATCCTATATTGTAGTTAGTTCCTTGCAGGATATGAAATACCGAAGCCGCACCGACATCGTAGCCGACATTCTTGATGCCGCAAGTGGTTACGGAGCGAACAAGACGAAAATCATGTATCGGGCATATCTTTCATTTGGACAGGTAAAGGAATATCTTTCTGTATTGATTGCAAGCGGCCTCCTAGAACGAATTGAGGCTGTAAACGTTTACAGGACAACTGAAAAGGGTAAGAAATTCATGAGAGGCTACAGCCATATGGATGAACTGATCGGACCTCTTCAAGAATAGAGGGCCTAGTATTCCCTTTTCGTTTAGTCTCCTTTTGTAGCCTCAAAGCCCGTCTGAATATAGAATAGATCACTCAATAGCGAGCGATACGAAAACTAATGACTGAGGAATTTAGAATTGAAAAATATGCAACTTTTTTGAACAACTTTGAGCAATGGATTGACGCTATTGTAACCCAAGAAAGTATGTCAGAAGCCCAGCTGATTGAAAGGGTAAAAGAAAGTTATGAACGGTCTTTACAAGCAAATTACGAGCATCATAGCAAACTGGCAAAAGCTATGCACGAGAGTGGCGAATCACAGTCCGCTAGACGACATACGGTCATTGCTAACATCTATAAGGCATTATTGAAATAGGAGCCGCCGCACCGATCCGTTGAATATCTTAAATTTTGCCTCTGAATACAATTATGACGACAGCAACCAGAGGTAAACCTGCGCCGGGTAGCCTATATCGAATTGAAAAAATTGTTCAGTTGACAGAACTTGAATCCCCGAGCATTTCATTGTTACAGGAACACTATGGGCAACTCACGAATATCTTCAGGTAACGCCTCACGGATTTTCGGGATCATTTCAGCATGTTTTGTTTCCGGAATTTGTTCCACCATTACTGATAGAACATTCTGCCGATCTCCCATAAATCTTGTTTCGCCCAAATGAAAGCCTGCAATTCTGAGGTATTGCTTTCCGCTTTCTGGTATAGTCAATAGTATGCCAAGTTTTCTATCGTCCAGACTAACAAGGAGCCATGTATCCCGTTCGAGGACGTTTACCCAGAATGTGATCGGTGTCTCGACATGCAACTATGACCTGACGGGTGAACGCCGACTATATATTCTTCGGATACATACTACTAGAAGATTCTACCACATTAGGTTAAGAGCTACCCCGATTTAGGATTTAGCTGAACGGATTTGATATCGCCCGAAGCCTTTAGCAAGTTTCTTGATGACTTGCAAAAACAGATAGTAGAAGTTGACAAGGCAAACAAGCTAAAGGCCGAAAATATACTTAGGGAAAAAGGAGAAACTTATCGCCAAAAAGTATCTGAACGGCTAGCGCATGAGCTGGCCTCGGTTGAGGAATGCCGCCGGGTTGGGGATGACATAGGTGCAAAGCACCACTTGACATTATCTGAAGTTTATAAGTCGTTATTTGCAATTCAGACGTAGCTTTCGTCGCCGCATCATGTCTTGGGATGCAACCGGAAATTGCGTATATACTGGCAAAGTCTATGTTGGGTATAGTCGCATGGAGTTTGAAAGAATGCCTTGTGGTTGCGTCCTCGAATGGGACGGCAAATGTCTAGAGTTGAATGTCTGTGACCGTCACCGAGTGGAATACAATGAAACGTACGGACTGAAGGAATTACACTCGCATCCTAAAGATTAAGAATAGTTATACTTCAATGAAGATGGGTTTGGATAAGGATACTGTCATATTCATTGGCATGATCGCTCTTTTTAGCGGGCTAGCAATTTATGAAGGCTATTATATCGATGCCTCGTTCTATTCAATGGCGGCCGTAATTTGGATCATGTGCGTATATTTCATTCTGGCATTTGGACGTTCCAAGGTGCCGCAACCACCAGGATAATCTTATGTTGGAATTAAGAAGATAGTCGAATATCAGTAACCGAACCCAGAATATTGCTGTCCTAATCCCTCAGAACACTTTAACAGTAGTACCCAAATGTTAATTTCTATTATTTTCACATACGACAAGCATTATATTACTACTGAATTTTTCAAGCCCTATGCAAGTCAGCGGCAAGGTCCTCGTCTGTGACTCAATTGACCAAGCCGGCATCGACAGCATGAAGCGCGCAGGACTGGCTGTCGACTACAAGCCGGAGATAAAGCCGGCCGAGCTTGTTTCTTCCGTCCGGGATTATGACGTCATTATAGTAAGAAGCAGAACCAAGATCACAAAAGAGGTTGTCGACGCTGCCGCTGCTGCAAAGATAATCGCAAGGGTCGGTGTGGGGCTTGACAATGTAGATGTCAAGGCGGCCGAGGCGAAAAAGATAAGGGTAATCAACGCACCTGAAGCCGCTTCAGTCGCGGTGGCCGAGCTAGCAATCGGGCTGATGATATCGCTTGCAAGGAGCATACCGAGGGCCGACTCAGAGAGCAAGCGCGGCAACTGGATAAAAAAGGAGCTGATGGGAAGTCAATTATCGGGCAAGTACCTCGGCATAGTGGGAGTCGGCAACATCGGGCGCAACCTCGGTAGGATGGCAAAGGCGCTCCGCATGAACCTGATAGGCTACGACCCATACCCGATAAACCGCGAGTTCATCACTGAGACTGGCATGATAGTCACCGACCTTAACACGCTACTTGAAAGCGCCGACTTTGTCACCTGCCACGTGCCGTCAACTCCGGAGACAAAGCACATGTTCAACATAGAGCGCTTTGCAAAAATGAAGCCTAGTGCTTATCTGGTCAACACTTCAAGGGGCGAGATAATTGACGAGAACGCCCTCTTCGACGCATTGAAGAATAACAAGATTGCCGGCGCGGCGCTTGATGTCTTTGAAGTAGAGCCGCCGACTAACAAGCAGCTCTTGGCGTTGCCAAACTTGGTGTGCACGCCCCACATTGGTGCGCAGACGAAGGAGGCGCAGGAGCTCGCCTCGACAGTCATTGCCGAAAAGGTAATCCAGATCCTGCGCGGCGTAATATAGATTATAAAAGGGTGCCAGACAGGAGAACGATATAATGCGCAGCTACATGACCCAGACTTGGCTTCGGATGTGGAAGGAAAATTCAGACGAGCTCAAGTCAAAGGCAATCGCATGGAGGACGGAGCAGACCATCCACAGGATAGAGAGGCCAAGCAGGCTTGACAGGGCTCACAGGCTGGGCTATAAGGCAAAGCAGGGCATTGTAGTTGTTAGGGCACGTGTGGGTAGGGGTGGGATGAGGAAGCAACGCCCGGTATCAGGCAGGAGGCCGAAACACCTCGGCGTAGTCCACATAAAGCAGGGCATCAACATGCGCAAGGTCGCAGAAAGAAGGGTGAACGAGAAATTCCCAAACCTTGAAGTGCTCGGCTCGTATTTCCTCCACAAAGACGGAATGCACATCTGGTACGAAGTCATACTGGCAGATCCTTCGCATCCTGCCATTTCAAAGGACCGGGAAATGCGCGGCAAACTAAAGGCGTTTGCAAAATAACTTAGTGCTAACCGGCAGTGGCATATGCTTCTTCTATTTCGCTGACAATATTCTTCAGTCCTTCGGGAACCGGGACAGATGTGGCAAAGTCGTCAACCCACGACACCGCATGGGTCCTACCGTCCATCGTGATCGTCAGCGAATGAGTGAAATAGTCTGCCGGACCCTGTCTTGCAGGGTATATACTGTCCATCGCAAAGAAGCCGCTTCCGGCTATCGCCTGCCTGATCTCCTGCACTTTTGCATTGGCCAGCTGCCTCTCTCCTGTCGCGCCTGAATTGCTCTGAAAGAACGTAATCACGTTCGTCTTTGAATCAAAAGATGCCTTGGAATCAAACGAAAGCCTTTCGTTGATGCCGGCTATGTCGCCTGACTTGACATATTCAAACTTCAGATCTTGCGAGCCTTGCAGTGCGAGTATCGCCATTGGGACTGCTATTGCAATCGCAAGACCGACAGCAGCCAAGCCAGCGATAATCAACGTCTTTTGGCGCACGATGTGCATGGCAGGAAAATCCTAATAAATAGATAACTGACCAACAAGTCAGTTTTATCGTGACCGATCAAATTAATATACGAATATATTTATTGAGCGTACAATGACAAGCGGCTGATGGCAGGAGAAATTGCAAACTTTGACTCGTACGCGCTGGTTGCCGTTGGGTTATTCATCGCCGGGTTGTTTGCAGTAATGGTTTATGAAAGATCAAGCTCAAAGACAAAACGAGAACAGCAGCGCCCCGGAACAGCTGCAGACACTGAAAAGTGATCACACCGAAGAGCAGCTTATAATAGAGAAATTCAGAAAGGAAGGCTTTTCATACTTAACCCCGATACAGCGCAAAGCCCTTCCAGTTATTGCAAGGAAGGTAAACTGCCTGCTGGTTGCCCCGACGGGCTCTGGGAAGACTGAGGCTGCAGTCTTGCCTGTTTTCACGATGCTTGCACACCAAAAGAGCCCGGGTAGGATGATACGGGCGATGTACATCACTCCACTGCGCGCCCTCAACAATGACGTTCTCAGGCGCGTGGTGCGCTACGCGCAATCTGAAAGCTTGCGGGTTGAAATCCGTCACGGCGACACCACTGTTTTGGCTAGGAAAAAAATAGTCGAAGACCCGCCTGACGTGTTGATAACTACGCCAGAATCACTTGCAGTGGTTCTGACAAGCGAAAAGATGCTTGCTGCACTCAAGGGCCTCCAGTGGGTCATTATTGATGAAGTGCACGAGTTGGTGGCAAACGAGCGCGGCGCTCATCTTTCAATAAGCGTTGAAAGGCTGCAGGCTGCATCCTCGCAGCACGTCACAAGGATAGGTCTTTCTGCCACAGTTGGCAATCTGAAGCAAGCGGCGCAGTTTGTTTCGGGCACGGGCAGACGTCACGCGGTGCTCGTAGACAGCGCAAGCCGTGGCTATGACATCGATGTCAGGTTCGTCGAGGGGTCGCTCAACAATGTCGCGCATTTTGTGATCGAATATGTCAAGCGTGAAAAAGTTGAAGGCTCGATCCTGCTTTTCACAAATACCCGCGACGAGGCCGAGTACCTCGGCACGATCCTGAAAAACCAAGGCGACATCAAGGTGGATGTCCACCACGGGTCGCTCTCAAAAGAGATGCGCGAAGAGACCGAACACACGTTGAGATCAGGCGAAGCCGGCATCGTGGTATGCACCAGCTCTCTCGAGCTCGGCCTTGACATCGGTTCAGTAGATCTAGTAATCCACTACGGATCGCCCCGGCAGGTGTCAAAACTGATGCAGAGGATTGGCAGAAGCAGGCACCGGAAAAGGAGCTTTGCCAAGGGGCTGGTGGTGACCAATAACCCGGACGACGAGATAGAGGCGCTTGCGATAATCAGGCGCATGAAAAAAGGTTCTATCGAGGAACAAAAGATGCACGAAGACGCGCTCGATGTTATGGCCCACCACTTGGTGGGACTAGTGATGCAGACCCGAGAACCGGTAAAGGTAGACAATGCCTACGACATAATGACACGCGCCTATCCATTCAGGAACATTAGTTTGTTTGATGTCGAAAGTTGCCTTGACATTCTGGCAGGAAACAACGTGATCAGGTACGACCGGGACAATCGCACATACGTTCGCAAGATAAAAGCGTACAAGTATTATTTTGAAAATCTCTCTATGATTCCACACGTCCTGAAATTCGAGGTCATTGACTCGATAAGTAAGCGCAGAATAGGCACTCTTGACCAGCAGTTCGTTGGCGACTATGGTGAAAAGGGCAATGTCTTTGTCTTAAAGGGTTCGCAGTGGCGCGTGCTGGCGGTAGACGAAGGCCGGCTGGTCGTAAACGTCGAGCCCTTGCGCGGCGCAGCCATCAACATTCCTTACTGGGTTGGTGAAATGATTCCTGTAGACTTCAAGACTGCCGAAGAGGTGGGCGTGATACGCGGCCAAGCGGCAGGTGGCCGGACAAAATTATCAACTCAGATAATGGACGACACAAAAAAGATGCTCAAGATAATCCCTGATTCAAGAAACATTGTCGTTGAAAGTTACATTGCGCGCAACATGTTGGTCATTCATTCTGTCTTTGGCTCGAAGGTAAACAATACAATCGCTTCGCTATTATCCACTATTCTATCGTCGCAGCTCGGCTACATAGTGGACTCGAGATCTGACGCTTATCGGATAATGCTTACCTCAAGCGCACGAATAGTGCAAGGCAGACTTGAAGCCGTGTTAAGCGACGTTTACGACCTAGAGCCTGTGATAATTGCAGCCCTTACAGGCACCCACAACATCAACTGGAAGGTGTGGATGGTAGCAAAAAGATTTGGCATGATAAGCAGGGAAGCGGTCTACGACAAGAAAGTCGCTCGCATGATCTACGACCGGTATTCGAAAACGCCGATCAGCGCCGAGTCGATACGCGAGCTCGTGCATGACAAGTACGATGTGCGGCAGACGCAAAAAGTGCTTGACGACGTCAAGCTAAAAAAGATCAAGATCCACTGGCTTGAGGTAACCGAGTTTTCAAATCTGGCAAAGACGATAATAGAGCATTCCGGAAAGATGGCCGGCGCCATGCCGCTGAGCGTGGAAAAAGGCATCATAGAGCTGGTGAAGGAGCGGCTTCAGAAGACAAAGCACAGGCTCGTATGCATCCGCTGCGGCAAATGGGAGCGGGTGATGGAGACAAAGGACGTGCCGGACGAATTATCATGTACATATTGCAGATCGCGTCTTGTCACCGCGACATTCTGGTCTGACGACGAAATGTCAAGAGTAATTCGTACTAGACTTGCAGGTAGTAAGCTGACGCCAGAGCAGAACCACAAGTTCGAGCGGGCGTGGAAGGTGGCGTCGCTTGTTAATAACTTTGGTAAAAAGGCGATAGTAGTACTTTCAGGTCATGGGATCGGGGCCGATACCGCTGCAAGGATACTGCGGAATTACATCGATGAAGAACAGATGTACAAAGGCATCTACGAAGCGGAAAGGCAGTACGTTATTACGCGCGGCTTTTGGGCTGACTAGATGTCTATTTCGCACTTCCAAGCAAATTCTGCCTCATAACCTTGAAGAATTCAACATCCGACATGCTGGTCCTCGCCTGCATCCAGCCTTCCATGTCCTTGCCGGCTATGTACCGGAGGTTAGTGTCCTTTGAAGTTATTGCATCAAGTACCACTTTTGCAACCAGTTCGGCAGAAGATCCGTTCTCCACCATGTACTGCCAGTTGGCGCCCATTCTCTGCATCATCTGCGAATATGGAGAATCCGGTTCCTGGGCTTTCTTGGCAAAAACCATGTCGTTGGCAAAGTTTGTCTTGACTACACCCGGCTCTACGAGAACAACCCTTATTCCGAAAGGCTCGAGCTCATATGCAATTGACTCGGTCAAACCCTCGATTGCATGCTTTGAACTTACGTAAACCGAGGCACCGGGGTATCCAAGCCGCCCCGCTCCAGAGCTGATGTTGACAATAATACCTGATCTCTGTTTCCTCATTACTGGCAGAACCGCCTGGGTCGCTCTTATCAGGCCAAAGACATTGGTCTCGTACTGAGCCCTTACTTCTTCCATTGAAGTATCCTCGAAAGCGCCGCCAAGCCCATAGCCCGCATTGTTTACCAGCACGTCGATTCTGCCTTTCTCCTTTAGTATTCTCCCGACCGCGCTTTTTACTGAATTATCATCGTTGACGTCAAGCTGTATAACTACAACCGGGAGCTTCTCTTTTTTTGCAGCTTCTGTAATGGCCCCTGTTTTTGCCGGGTTTCTAGCGGTGGCATAGGTGAAAAATCCTGTTTTTGCTAGTTCTAGTGCAGTGGCAAGACCGATGCCGCTAGAGCTTCCTGTCACGACTGCTACCTTTACGTTTGATGCCATACCGTTTTTTTGCATGACGGTCTACTTAAGTGATGTAGTTGTCCTAAACGTATCAGGTAAGCAATTGGCAACCGCAGAAAGATATTCAGCTTAATTTTGTTACCGAAGAATAAGGCCGAAGAGTCAGCTCTACCGCACCTTCACGCCCTACGCCTGCCGTTGCTCCTGCCAGCCTCACCCTGTCGCCGACGTTCAGCTTGTTGACGCCCGCGCTTTGGTTGCGCCACCCGACCAGCCTTGTCTCCCCCGTATCGTCGCCCAAGAGTGTTGATGTTACTGGTACGGTTTCTCCGGTCTTTGTATTCACGTCGGCAGTCACTGGCGCCTGCAATACGATTGCTTCAATGATGCAGGGGTCCTGCGACACTTGGATTTCCTTGATCTTTTTTTCAAATTTCGACAATTTTGGGAAAGACGAGTCGTCATCAGTCACTCTGATGTACGAGTCATCCTTTGATAGCACCATTGAATTTCCAAATATCCTAGAGGGCACACACTCGATCATTGTGCCGGCATTCAATTGATCCGAGCTGGCAAGCGAGTTGTCGATTGTCAGCACAAGGGCTCTGCCGGCTCTGTCTGCCGCGAGGCAGAGGAAGCTTCCCCTGCCGGTCTCCTCGCCCACGGAAACGATCCTGAGCGGCATTACCTCAATGTCCTCTTGGGAATCAGAAAATTTCAAGATCGTGCCCTCGTCGCCATGGACCTCAAAGTCGCCATTGCCGTACTGCGGGTTGCCTTGCTTTACTCTGACTCCTATCATGCGCACCTTTGCTCCCGTTTTGAAGACCTTTGGGAGCCTCGACTCATCGATGTTCCAAATTACTGCGCGGAGCGTCCGGGTGCCGGCATCGTTTGAGACCTGCAACTGGAGTGACTTGCTTGCCTCGCCCCTTACGTTGACAAAATCGCTGACGCGGGGGTTAGCGCTTATCGTGCCGGTGATTACCGCGCTGTCTTGCGGCCCGTTTACCGAGTCGACAGTAGAAGCAAGCGATTCGATGCTTGGGATCGCCGCGTCGTCGCGCACGGTCTCTATAGCGCTATAGCTCCCGAGGTTTATCACTGGCTTGCCGTCAAGCCCGGCTCTCACATATCCTTTGATAATTTTGATCACGTCTCCTACCTGCAAACCCATCTCGTCAGGTATCACCACGTGTTTGTCCCATAGCTTTACCTTCACCCTTGCGTCCTTATCGTAGACTACGAGCGTCCGGGTCGCGGCCTGCTCATTGCTCTCCCTCTTTGTGAACGTGTGGACAGGGTAGACGTTCATTATCCTGCCTACAACAGTAACCTCCTTAGCGCCTACGTAAATGTCCTTTAGGCCAGACTGGGCCTTTGGCATGCTGTCAAACGATACACCAAGGTCTGCCGCAACGAGGAATAGCGCGCCTTGGTCTGTAAGGTAACCTGCGCCGACCTTGCGCTTTTTTTCGTCAATCATGTCCCTTATCTGCTCGGGGCTCAGCTCAGGCTTTTGCCTGAGCATGATTTCCAGCATCCCTTTAAAATCATGCGACGGTGGTGACGCCGATGACAAGCTTTGTTCCCAAACCTCCAGTTCTGAAAAAAACATTAGCAATTACTTGCCTATATATTTTCAGAATACCATGTTTATCTGAATTGCAACAGATAATGGGAGTCATGCTGGAATTCCGCTCAATAGTCATTGGAGCGGCTCTGGCCTTGACGTGGCAAACGCGGTGGCGCGGGATGGTCTGGCTTTCAGAAGTTGTTGCGAAGAAGCTTCTGCCTTTGGATAAATACAGAAATTAGACCCTGAAGATGACCAAGCCTATGGAGCCCTGCATACACGTCTCTGAGTTGAGCAAAAGCTACGGGCAGGTGCGCGCAGTAGACGGCGTGTCCTTTTCAGTAGAGTACGGAAAAGTGTTCGGCTTTCTGGGCCCAAACGGCGCCGGCAAGACCACAACGATAAGGGTACTGACCACCATTGTCCGCCCGAGTTCGGGCACTGTTAGGATATTTGATAAGGACATCGTAAAGCACCAGAGGGAGATCAAAAAGCAGATAGGAGTGGTGCTGCAGGAGCCGAGCTTTGAGGCGAACCTAACTGTCGATCGGGCGCTCGACCTGTATGGATTGATGTGGGGCGTCCCGGGAGAAAAGAGGCGCGACAGGGCGCGGGAACTGATCGAGAAATTCGATCTTGCGTCGTTCAAGAGCATGAAAAATGACGAGCTCTCGATAGGCCAGAGAAGGCGCGTGCAGGTAGCTAGGGAGTTCATGCACGACATGGACCTGCTCTTCCTTGACGAGCCTACAATGGGCCTCGACCCGGCGGCCCGGCGCACGCTGCTCGACTATGTCAACAAACACGTGCAGCGCGGACTGACTGTATTTTTCACAACGCACATTATGGAGGAGGCTGAATACTTGTGCGATGAAATAGCGATAATCAACAGGGGCAGGATGATCGCCACCGACACCCCGGCCGGCCTGAAGCAGAAATACGGCGGCGTCAAGGTGGTAGAAATAAAATTAAAAGACTCTACCACGCAATCTGTCATGCACATCATTCGCTCAATAGCCGGCAGCTCGGTCATTGAAACGCCCGCGGAAGGCACAATAAGGATAAGCTCAACAGAGGCCCAAGAGATGCTTGTCAAGATAATCGAGTCGCTTTCAAAAAGCTCGGTCCAGATAGAAAGCGTTTCTGTTAACCCGCCAACACTCGAGGAAGTCTTCCTCTCGGTCATCGGCAAGCAAGCCTAGATCTTCATCCTTAACATTGACAATGTTGCAAGAAAGAATGCTGCCGCAGTTATCGCAGCAATAACGCCGACTTCGATGTTGGTGAAAAAGTCGACCTGGTTAAAGACGCCCGCCCTTGTTATGTCAACGATATAAGTCAACGGGTTGGCGTAGAATGCGGTGCTCAGGGCCGCCGGCACCCCATGAGTGGGGTAGAATGCGGTGCTGACGAATGAAAAGAAGAGAAACACGCTGTTAACTATTACGTTGAACCCTTCGTTGCTCTTCAGCCGAGTCGATATTATTACTGCTATAGAGCCGAAAAATATCGCCCCGGTTATCAGAGCATAGAGAACGTACATCGACCCGACAAGCGTTGGCTGCGCGCTCCCCACGAGCGTCGGCGACCCTGCCACGAGGATAAGCGCTGCACTCGCTAGGCCCATCAACATGATTGTGATAATGCTGCCCGCGATGTACTCCATCCTTGCAAATGGCATCACCAGTATCTGCTGGAGCATGCCGTTTCGCTTGTCGTTCCATATTATGCTGCCGGCAATCGTGCTGCTGTTCATCATGTTAAAGCCGATCATCCCTGCAGCCAGATACGCGGGATATGCGATAGTGGCGCTGCCTAGCAAGACACCCTCGCCAATGAGCGCGGAATAGGAATAGCCTGCGATAAAGATGTAGACTATTGGAAAGAGGACCTGCCAAACGAGGAATACCTTGTCTATAGAGGCGACCAGGTTCCGGTACAGAAGTATCGCTACGGAGTTCACTGCCAGCTTTTCAGCTCGTACGTATATTAATCAATAATCGTCGAATCGGATTCGTATTGCCAAATCTTTTTCCTTTTCCATGCATCGCGCCGCCAACTAGCAAATAGTTTCACATCATGATTCTGACTGGCAAGTCGAGCATGGCGATGAATGACACGGCAGTTTTCGATTTCGATGCTGACTTTACGATGATGCGGGCAGACGACCAACATGAGCATGCCCGTCTACGGTATTGTCGACAAAGTGATGCGAACAGCAATGGTGAAACTCAGATTATGGCGCGTCAACTTGACATGATTTAAATAACTTGTGCCTGAACTATTGAACATATTATGATGGCTGAAGACATGGCGCAAAAGAAACTGCGCGGTTCCGGCGGTTACGCTATTGCAAGGATAACCGACGAGGAACAGAAAAAGGGCAACCTCGGAGGCCCGGAATTGTTCCTCGCCGGCATCGGCAGGCTGGACGAAGACAGGTTCGTGAAATACCACTGCAACAAGTGTGAGAAAGAGTACGAAGGCTCGCCGGCAATCCATTACGAGAACCCGAATGAGGAGCTGGGAGAGGGAGTCACTCTTATCGAAAAGGGCGAGTACAAGTGCAAGACGTGCGGCGCCACTATCGCGCAATACCGCAAGTTTGATGCGCCTGCACAGCAGCAATCGCAGGTACAAGCTTCGCGGCCCGAGCGGACTACCCCGGACCTTGTCGTCGCTCCAGCAGCTGCGACGGCAAACGACAACTTTATCCCAATACAGTCACTCGTCGGCATGTCTGCGTACGACAGCGAAGCGATGCTGATAGGCAAGGTAGAGCAGATCGGCTTGAGCAGAGACGCTGGCAGCGCCAATATTGCGATCAAAATAGGAAGCAAGCAGGTGCCGTGGGATGGGATTTCAAAAATAGGCGACATCGTGCTACTAAAGATAGCGGACGCAAAAACGACTTTAGGCGGGAGGTGCCACGCGTGCGGCTACCAAAATGAGGCCGGCTCTGCGTTCTGCGCAGAATGCGGCACGAAACTCTAGTTACTTCAATATTATCCTGGCGTCGACTACACGCGCGCCCTTGCCTTCTTCGAGAACAAGGAGCGGGTTGATGTCAAACTCTTTTATCTCCGGAAAGTTGATCACGAGCTGGGACAGCCGCTGTAGAGAATCCGCGATTGCTCTCAGATCTGAAGGTTTCTCGCCCCTGACGCCCTTGAGCAGTCTTATTGTCTTGATAGACTCGACCATCTTCGTCGCTTCACGCTCGTCGACTGGCGCGACGCAAAAGACGACGTCCTTGAGCACTTCTACATAGATGCCGCCTAGGCCGAACATGATCACCGGCCCGAAGGTCGGATCCTGGCTTGCGCCAAGTATCGTTTCTTTTGCAGCCCTGACCATTTCCTGCACGAGCACTCCCTTAATTTTGGCATCTGCCTTGTACTTTTTTGCGCTTTCCATTATCGACCTGAACGCTGTCCGCAGCTCGTCATCATTCTTTATTCCAACCTTGACGCCGCCTGCGTCAGACTTGTGGATGATGTCCGGCGATGCTATCTTCATGACGACCGGGTAGCCTATTTCCTTTGCGCCCTTCATGCATTCTTCTTCCGTGGCGCCAAGGATACTCTTTGGAGTCGGGAAGCCATAAGCCCTGAGTACTTCGTAGCCTTCCTCCTCCAAGAGATTAGCTCTTCCCTGCTTGCGAACCTGCTCAAAGATCGACGTGACCTTTGCATTGTCCTTGGAAAATTGCAGAGTCGGTGCTTTGGTGGAGGCCGTATCGACCCATTTTTTAAACTCGTAAATTGCCTTGAGCGTCCTTATTGCAGGTTCTGAATATAGGTAGTAAGGGATGCCACCTTCGGACATTATCGCCCTGTTTTCAATCCCTTCTGCAAGTCCCATCAGTGAAGCGAGTATAGTCTTGTTTGGGAACTTCTTTGAGATCTTTACGAGAACCCTCGCAAGGTCGTCGTAATTAAGAGTGGCAGAAGGAGTGCACATGGTCACGACAGCTCCGACGTTTGGATGCGATAGAACTAGTTTTAACACATTTTCAAACCTGAGATAATCTGCGTCCCCAACAATATCGACAGGGTTCCTAGGCGATCCGTACGCTGGTATGACCTTAGCTATTTCATCACGGATAGATGAAATGTCTGCCATCTTTAATCCGTACTTTGAGCACGCGTCGGTCGATATTATTGCAGGCCCGCCTGCATTTGACACGATGACCGCCTCACCGTCTGGCAGTGGCTGCTTTGAAAATGCTGTGGCAAGGTCGAATAGCTCACCCATCGTGTCGACGCGGATCACGCCGCACTGGGCAAAAGCTGCTTCATAATTTGCGTCAGATCCGCCCAGCGCGCCCGTGTGGGAAGCGGCTGCCTTGGCACCCTCGGCTGTCCGACCGGCTTTGAGAACTATTATAGGTTTTCTTTTTTCAATAGTTATCCTCTTTGCGATGTCCATAAATCGCCTTCCGTCGCGGATGTCTTCAAGGTACATCACGATGACCCGGGTGTCATCATCTTCGGCCAAAAGCTCCAGAACATCGCTTTCGTCCATGTCGACCTTGTTGCCCATGCTGATGACCTTTGAGAAGCCGATGTTCTGTGCCCCTGCATCCTCGACAGTGGCAGCGCAGATCGCGCCGCTCTGTGATACTAGCGCAACAACTCCGTATTTTGGTGTGATCTTTAGGAAAGTAGAATTCATCATGTTGTTTGTTGATAGGCTCATGATGCCAAGGCAGTTCGGGCCGATAACCCTTATCCCATACTTTTTGGCGATTTCGCCGACTTCTTTCTCCAGCTTTGCCCCAGCTTCATCCACCTCCTTAAAGCCAGCAGAAACAATTATTGCGCCCTTGATCCCCTTCTTGCCCACTTCTTCCATGACGGCCGGGGTGAACTTGCTGGGAGCAGCAACGACCGCGAGATCCACCGATTCGGAAACATCTAGAACACTCTTGTACGCCGTCAGGCCGCCCACTGTAGGGTTAGACGGAGTGATGGGGTAAATTTTGCCCTTGAAGTGTTTGGCTATATTGTTAAAGATGGTCTTGCCAACGCCGGGCTTTTCAGAGGCCCCGATGACGGCAATCGACCTCGGCGAAAAGAAGATTGAACTCGACATGGGTCAAAAGCCCCTCAGGGTGGTTATAAATGCATCATCTAGAATAACTTTTTTACCGGCGGCCGCGATAATGCTCGTAATGTCAGACGGCCTTTGGGTAGTATTAATAATACCGGCAATCATCGCGTTTGTCTTTGGCGCATGGGTATTTTACAACATGGTTCTTGACGTATCGGATCGAAACATGGAATATAGAGGACTGAATAATTGCGTCGAAGGTTGCCAGGTGACGCCCTAGATCGGCGAATTGCACAAAAGCAACCTTTATTTTCAATTGCAAAACTCTAGAATACGTTGAGCGCAATAAACGCGGTCGTGGATGCTGAAATGCCCGGACTGATTTCGGACCTACAGACGCTCATTCGGCAGCCAAGCGTTTCTGCAAAAAAGCAGGGCCTGGTAGAATGCGCCAACTTGGTTGCTGAGACAATGCATAAAGCCGGCATCAACGCTGAAGTACTATACCTCGATGACAAGAGTGTTCCGCCAATAGTGTATGGCGAAGTGAAATCAAGGTCAAACCCGGATAAGACAATACTGTTCTACAATCACTACGATGTGCAGCCGGAGGAGCCTCTTGAATTGTGGAAGGATGAGCCCTTTGGCGGTAAGGTCGACGGAAACTACATCTACGGTAGGGGATCGGCTGACGACAAAGGGGAACTAATCACGCGCATAAAGGCAGTCGAGTATTTCTTGAAAAGGACGCAGGACGTGCCCTGCAACGTCAAGTTCATGGTGGAAGGGGAGGAAGAGATCGGGAGCGTCCACGTAGAACAATATCTGAACAAATATCGCGACAGGCTTCGTTGCGACGGGGTGATATGGGAGTTTGGTTACGTTGACGCAAAGGACAGACCGATAATCAGCCTTGGGATGAAGGGTCTACTTTATGTTGAATTGATCGCAAAGGGGCCAGTGAGAGATGCACATTCAAGCCTTGCAGTGCTCATCGAAAACCCTGCATGGCGTCTGGTGTCCGCGCTTGCTACAATGCGCGACCAGAACGGCAAGATACTGATAAAGGACTGGTACAAGGAAGTCAGGTCGTTTACAAAGGAAGAGCTCGAACTAATTTCCATGGAGCCGTTTGACGATAAAGAGTTCAAGCAGGAATACGGCATCAACCGACTCGTCAAGAACGTGAGAGGAAAGGACATCAAGAAAGCGCTTGTAGGGATGCCGACATGCAACATTGCAGGCTTTTATTCAGGCTATATAGGAGAAGGCGCCAAGACAGTTCTACCGGCACACGCAATGGTCAAGCTCGACTTCCGCCTTGTACCTGACATGATGCCAGAAAAGCAACTGGAGAGGCTAGAAAGACACTTGAAGCTGAAAGGCTTTGACGACATCGAGATAAAATTCATCCACGGCGAAGCCGCCGCCAGGACGCCCATCCGCGACCCGTTTGTCCGGCAGGTTCAGCAGGCCGCCAAAGAAACTTTCGGCTCTGCCATTACGAGCGTATCTTCCGCAGGCACCGGCCCCATGTACTCGTTTGTCAAGGTGCTTAAAGCACCCTGCATTTCGGTTGGCAGCACGTACATGTTTGCGCGCATACACTCGCCAAACGAATTTGCAAGGATCGATCTCTTGAACAAGACTACAAAGTGCATTGGTAGAATAATGGAAAGATTCGCAAGCTAGAGGAATTTGCTGCTAAATTAATAATCAACCAGTCAATCATATGTTTATTGAAGCGGGGGCACTATGTAGTCATTGGCGGCGCTGTGCTGTTTGCCATCGGCATCGCAGTCATAGTAGTCTGGGCGTTGCCGATAGCCGGGCAGATCCAGCGAGAGACTGCCTCTTTACAGCGTGAGCAGCTCAACCTTGGAGAGTCAGAAGCGCTATCGCTCGACGTCACGGACACTTCAAAGCCGCTCTCGGTATTCGTATCATCAACTGACGCTAATGTGCCTCTCGCAATAGTGGTTATTTCGCCAGAGGGCAAGACGCTGCTCGATTCCAACTTTACGGAAAACACGGTCATGAGCGCAGAGCCTACGGTTGCCGGCGCTTACAGCCTCCGTGTAACAAACCTTGGGCAGTCGACAACCACAATAGACGCGATATTTGGTCGGTTTCCTGGCATAGGGGAAAATAACCAAGTAAACTTTGAAACATTCGGTGGCGTATTGGCGGGGATCGGCATAATCATCGCCGGCTTGATCGTCATCATCGCCGGAGTTGTAATTGTCATAGTCGACAGGAGAAAGCACAT
>DASYSB010000029.1:0-43553 GCA_036003785.1 Nitrososphaera sp. | reverse complement strand
CCGCGATAATTGCTCCTAATATTTGATTTCGATGTTTCATTACTCGGAGCAGAATTATCTTCTTATTAATAAATTAGACGTGATAGACATACGAAAGATTCTATTAATGTGCGAGCTAGGTGCCGGCTGCATATTGGAATGTCGGCATCATGGTGGAGCCTACAAGAAATATCTAGATTGCTTCGGCAAGCCCCTTGCAAACAAGATAGACCGCCGCGTACGCCGGCAGCTCTGCCGACTCTTTTGAAATGTTGAACGACATGCCCTTTAATTTCAGCTTGACCGGCGTCTTGACTCTGACGCTTACCTTGCTGTCGTCAAGCAGACACGTGTCGGCAAAGGGATCAAAGGAATCAAGGTCATCGCATTTCATTTTGGCAAGGCCGCTCTTGCTGTTGAGCGTGCCGGGCACCCTGAAAACCCTGTGCACGTCGGTCGTCACCTGCGGGTCTATCCTGACACCCATTTCACGCGCCATCCTGTCAAGGTCTACCTTGAACGAGGTGTAGCCGCCCTTCTGCTCGACTATGTGCTTGAGCTTGATTATCGACGAGCCGTCGATCTTTAGCTTGTCGGCAATTCTGCCCCTCCAGCCATATTCAAGGCCGCTCTTGGGGAACTTTATGAAAAATAGGTTTTCTGCGTTGCCCTTTCTCACGCCGACGCTTTCTGCCATGAGGCCGGAGCCTGAGAGGTAGCCGACAAGGTCGGAGCGGGCCTGCGGGTCAAGCGGCACGTAAGCATTGTTGCTTATGTGGATGTGAAAGCCGTTGTTGCCGGAAAAATAGGCTTCGATATCGGCTTGCTGCATTCCAAGGTCGCCCGTCAAAAACTCGACAAGACGTCTGACCTCTTTTTTTGACCCATCGATGCACTTGGCGCACGGTATAGAAACGCTATCTGACTGTTTGGAGGTGCACAACGGGCAAGCATATCCTTTCTTTTCGTTAGGCGTCGACGCAGACGCGTGACCGCAGTTTGCACAAACAAAGTAGGAATGTGAAGAGACGCATGGCAGATGAAGGTCCTTGCCATCAATATCAAATATTAGGTCGGCTCCAAGCCACTCCTTTTCCTGCATCGGGTATGTTGGAAAGCGGTAGTACGCGTTAGAGCAATAAATGTCGGAAGGGACTTCCTTCATTATTGTGGCGGTCAGTTCCTTCATGTTATTGAAAGAAAGATGCCTGACCATGCCCACTTGGCCAAACTGCATATAACCAAACTCGCGATGCTCAATCTTGTCGGGCGTCTTAATGATGTTAGGCTTGAAGTAGTATCCCCGGAAAGCGCTCCTGACTGTGCTAATGCTTTTGGCCAGCGTGCTTTGTGTCATTTCCTCTTCCTGCCAAACTGAATTGGGTTGATTATGCCGTCACACTGCGCAGTCGCAAAGCACAGGTTTTCATTGCGGAGTTTGTCGCACGAGGGAACAGAGTACTTTGTCCGACTGCCCTTCATGCCGGCAAGGTGTTCTACCTGGTAGCGCGTTATTTTTTCGTTAAAGTCAGGGGCATTCTCATACATCATTACTATTTCGTCTACTGGCTTGCCAATTGCAAGCATGTAAGTGGCAAGCATAACTCGCGCCGAGTGTGGGAGGTTTTCACCTCTGTCCATGACTTCAAGCGCGTGCTTAACACACGGAGGATAGTCGGTGACTGCAGGGGCGCGATATTCATAGTGCGGCGCGAGTTTCGTTCGGAGGGCGTCTGCCTTTACCTTGATTGCCTGAGGCAGGGTCGGAAGTGTCATCGTCTTGATCTTTTCATAAATAAGCACCGACAGCTCGTTCCTGACAAGCCTAACGGTTTCGTCGGCGTCAAGGTAAACATAGCCATTGTGAACGAGCCTGTTTATGAGCTTCCATTCCTGTTCGTGGAAGTGAGAAGATCTTGCGAGATAGTCAGCAACCTTGACCTTGAGTAGCCGGCCATCCTCTGAAATTTCAATTTTCAACTTGAACAAGTCGTCGAAAATCTTTGTAAATAGCGATCGTTTCTGCATTTCGTTCTGGCGTTTAAGATCCTCAGTGAGGAACTTTTCGGCGCGCCGGGCCTCGGCCAGCGTGAATTTCCTCAGCACCGGCTCGGTGCCAATTGATTTTACCATCATAAGCGAAACCAAGAATGTGATGATTTCAATTTCGTATCTATCAAGCTTGTCGTAAATGTTGCCGCTGACGTCGACCTCTACCCGCTCGGCAGCCCTATCAATAACGTCTTTCATGTCAGGTCTTTCAAGCTCTTCCCAGCCAAAGCCCGACTCGCGGAGGTACTCTCCTGCTTCGTTCAAGAAGGGATATTTTGCTAGGTCGCCGGTCCCCATCCTTATGGACGACAAGTTCGAGCTATCCATAGCTGAACTATCATAAAAATGCCATTGCCATAAGTTAAAGTACGCATTTGCACACGAACCATGCAATGGGTATCAAGATTGGGTTCCACGTCTCTATCGCAGGCGGCATTTCAAATTCGGTGGATAATGCTAAAAAGATAGGATGCACCGCGTTCCAGATATTTAGCAGAAATCCGCGCGGCTGGGCCGCCAAGCAGCTAGCGCCAAATGATGTTCACTTGTTTAAAAGTAAATTAGCGGCAAGTGGGATAGAAAAAAATTCCGTAATAGTACACATGCCCTATCTGCCAAACTTAGCCGGGCCGGACGGCGAATTTTACGAAAAATCCGTAGAAACGCTGACAGGCGAGATGCAGAGATGCAACACCCTTGGAATACAATACCTTGTCATACATCTTGGGAGTCACATGGGCAAGGGGCAGGCAAGTGGCATAGACCAACTGGTGAAGTCGATCGAGACTGCTCGGGCCAAGTCAGAGGGTGGACCCGTTGTGCTACTTGAGAATAACGCGGGACAAAAGAACAGCATGGGGAGCAATTTTGAAGAACTGCACATGATCCTCGACAGGCTAGACAACCCGAAGCAGTTTGGGGTTTGCGTCGACACTTGCCATCTGTTTGCCTACGGCTACAGCCTCAAAACAAAAGCCGATGTGGACAAGACGCTTGAAACTTTTGACAATACCGTCGGGCTCAAAGAGCTGAAATTCGTGCACCTGAATGATTCAAAGTGGCCATTGGGATCAAGCCGCGACAGGCACGAGCACATCGGCCTTGGATACATAGGGAAGGAAGGTCTGGCGGCATTTCTAAACCACCGAGCTATTCGGGGCTTGTCTGTAATAATGGAGACCCCAATCGACGAGAAGAGGGGAGATGAGCAAAATCTGAAAGTGGTCTTTGACCTTGTAAAATAGAATTATTTCAGCCTGTGTGACTCTACCTTTGTCGACCCTTCATAATATGTTACGATAATCAAGTCACGAACGTTGTAAGGACACTGCCGAATTTCTTTTGGCTGCCTGTCCGGCGGTTCTACCACGCACACGTCTCCTTGTTTTAGCGAAACCACTACTTCTTGAGTAACGGTCTGTCTCGCAAAGAGCTGCGCAAGTGGAAAGCCTTGTATCATTTGTATAAGCATGAACGCTGCAAAGAAGGCAAGGCCGAAGAGAATCGCCAGTTTTCTTGTGGACATTCTCTCAAATTCCGACGAGTCAGACTCGTAGCCCACGTCATTACGGCGTGAGCAGTTCTAAAAAACCTATGGTATTGCCCGTCCCTCAAAAAACATTCGTGGTCACGGTTTTCAGTAGGAACCTTTCGAAATCAACTTTTTTGTCAGTAAACCGTCGAACACCGTCAGATGCAGCCGTCAGAACGTGAACGTCAGATAGCATGCCACCCAATGAGAGGGACTAAAAGTGATGCATTTGACGCATGACGACTGACCCAATTTGGCCGCGAGAATTCATGCTTGAAGACGAAAAATATTTTTTTGGGGGGGTGATGGTATTACCGGGACTCTCCTACAGCTTCCTCGATCGCTTCTTCTTGCTCGAGCCACTCGTCGAAATAAGCCAACAGGAGATGGGAAGCAAGCTCTTCCTTGCTGTGATCCGTCTTGAGATGGATCGGCATGTAGTCCGGAGTGAAAAATAGGTTACAGATATAACAGAACGGATTTCGCTCATGCTCTGTCAACAAGACAGCTCACCTAATTATCTGACTGTCAATATAAGAATATCGATATGTCCGTGTTTCGACATTCCACCGGATGTGGGTCCTTGTACCGCGACCATTGTCGGATCAGGAAGGTTACTTGCCTATGTGATCATCCAGCAGCAGCGATGTTCTACGATGGAGACTGGGTCAATAATAGCGGCCTTGAGGTGACTAGGGGTTTAAGTAATCCAGAAATCTTATGTACCTGGGCAGATTAGCTGAGAAGCAAGGTATGACCTGCATGAGCTGAACGAGAGTCGAGGTTCTTAAAAATCAACACATATTTTCATGGGAGTAAATAAGTTATAAGTAGGGCATCAAGAATGTCTTGATACATATGGTCTTTGGCAGGGACATTAGGCTTTCTAGGATATTGAAGGACGGCAAGATGCTGTGTATACCCATGGATCACGGCATAAGCAACGGTCCTATCAAGGGGCTAGAGGACATTAACGGCATGATCTACCAGTGCGCCTCTGCCGGGCTGACCTGTGTGCTTGTCAATAAGGGAATAATTAAGACGATGCCAAGATCACCAGACATTGGCCTGATCGTGCACTTCTCCGGCAGCACGTCGTTAGGTCCCGCACCTAACAGGAAGATGTTAATGGGAAGCGTCGAAGAAGCGATCAGACTCGGAGCCGACGCAGTGTCGCTACACATCAACATCGGCGCAAAAGAAGAACCGGAAATGCTGCAGAAACTAGGCATGGTGTCTGACAAATGCGACGAGTGGAGCGTTCCGCTAGTTGCAATGATGTACCCGCGCGGAGAGAACATCAAGAACCCGCACGACCCAGAAATCGTCGCGCACGCGGCAAGGGTGGGAGCGGAGGCCGGCGCCGACATCGTAAAAGCAGTGTATACTGGCGATGTTGATTCGTTCAAAAGGGTCGTAAAGAGCTGTCCTGTCCCAATAGTGATCGCCGGAGGGCCCAAAGCCAATACCGACAGAGAAATTCTTGAAATGTGCAGCGGCGCAATGTCAGCGGGCGCAAAGGGCGTGACTTTTGGTCGCAATATCTTCCAGCACAAGAACCCGCCGGCGATAGTGCGCGCGCTGCGCAAGGTAATAATTGACAACAAACCAGTAAAAGAGGCCCTGAAGGAACTTGACTGACGCCAAACCAAAAGAGTTGATAATCAGGCCAACGGCAACGAAATCAGCGCTGGCCGGCTTTATGTCAAAGCTGAAAGAGAAAAATATCACGATCCTCAACGCCGACCCCAAGCTTGTAGGCAAGAACTTTCGCACGATCTACGAGTCAGAAGAAGCCGATATGGTCATATGCAGGACATTTGATCAGTTAAAATCACTTAAATCGCCCGGAAAGACTCTCGGCTACTTCAAGAAAGTGCTTAGCAACGCCGATATTGACGAGATCGAAATGGCATCGCAGGTGGGTGCCGAGTTTGTCATAGTCGACGCGTCAGACTGGAAGATAATCCCGCTAGAAAACATTATCGCCAAGCTGCATAGATCAAAGACTAAGGTGTTCACTACCGCAAGAAGTTCGAAGGAAGTCGCAACAATGTTTGCCGTTCTGGAACTTGGAGTAGACGGTGTGATACTGTCGGCAGATAGCGAAGAGGAAGTTGACCAGGCAAAGCAACAACTGTTGACAGCAAGGTTCCCGATCAAACCGGCAAAGATAGTAGAGATCAAAGACGTCGGGACTGGAGAACGCGTCTGCGTAGACACCGCATCGATGATGGGGATGGGGGAAGGCATGCTGGTTGGGAGCAAGTCGAACTTTATGCTCCTCGTGCACAACGAGTCGGTCGGTTCATCGTTTACATCGCCTCGCCCGTTCCGGGTGAACGCTGGAGCGGTGTATTGTTATACTATAGCACCGGATGGCAAGACTCGCTATCTTTCAGAGATCGAATCCGGAAGCGAGGTTTGGGTCGTGAGCAAGGGGGGTGCTGCAAGAAGAGCAGTCGTCGGCAGATCCAAGATAGAAACGCGCCCTTTGAGGATGATACGTGCCGAGATTGACGGTGAGACCGGTACTGTTATTCTACAGAATGCCGAGACTATACGGTTGATAGCCAAGGACGGCAAGCTCTTGTCAGTGACGGAGGTCAAGGTCGGAGACGAGGTGTTGGGTTACACCAAGCCCGCTTCGGGCCGGCACTTTGGCATGGAAGTGGACGAATATATCGTAGAAAAATAGCTAGTCTTCTCTGGCAAACGCCACGAATATCCTGTTTAGGCATGTAGGGCAGCATGGCCGACCATTAAACTCTGCCATGATTCCAGTAGAGACTTTGAATCCCTTGCATATGAAGCAGTTCTTCTCAGACATTGCAGTAGACAAGAGGCGTACGTCAACCAGCCTACGCATTTAATTACTATTATGTAAGAGAAGTGACATGCTTGTCATGCTGCCAAATTCTGATTTTGCAGGCATGACGATTTAGCTCGTAAAGGCGAGCTGACGGTGTAGCGTATTTTTAGTCTGTTGTTTATTACTTTAAAGTAAGTGGGATATGGACGAACTAGACAAGTAAGCCGACATCCAGTAATGTTTGCACAGGAACAAATTGTTAGCCAGATACTCGCTGGAAACTGCAAGGACGTGCTTCAAAGGCTATCGGCGAACTCTGTTCAACTGACAATAACTTCGCCGCCATATCGGAACGCTATAGATTACGACATGCATGCCTCTGGTAGCGGGGGGTACTATAGAGGCAAGCTTAACCTTGACACCAACGACTACCTGAACGATATGGTCAACATTTTCGGCAACAAGGTCTATCGGGTGACGAAGGAGGGGGGCTACTGTTGCATTGTAATAGCGAACGAAGTCGTCAACGGCACGATACTTCCATTGCCGCACATGCTCCTGTCAAGGCTGGTGGAACCGTTTGGCAAGTGGCAGCTTCATGAAGAGATAATCTGGCACAAGGTGACAGGCGGCACGAACCGCTACGGGTCATTTGTGATCAATCCATACCCGAAATATTACCGAGCAAACATCATGCATGAATTCATCTTAATACTGCGCAAAGGCGACGTCAACAGCGGCCGGACTCAGAGAAAAAATGCACTTCCTGCGACGCACGAAGAATGGACAAAAGAGATTGCCAACTCAGTATGGCATATCGCGCCCGTCCCTCCGGGCTACATAGACCACCCTTGCCCGTATCCCGAAGAAATCCCGTACCGCCTGATGAAATTGTATTCTTATGAAAATGACATTATCCTTGACCCTTTCAACGGCAGCGGCCAGACCACAAAAGTAGCCCACCACTTTGCGCGCCGCTACATCGGGATCGACTTGGTAAAGGACTACGTGAACCTCGCGAAGTCGAGAATAGAGCGGGAGCCACTCCACATACGAAATGAGGTTCTCATCGCCAACTGGAAAAAGATAACCTCGCATCATAAGAAACTTTAGGCTGTTTTTATTGGAGCTGCCTGTATTACCGAATGAGCCAGGATACTTAGAGTCAAAGCCAAATAAGCAGTCTCTTTCAGGACAAGAACTTTGGATTTCTGGCAACACTGATGCCCTGCAGGCCGCCACGGTCACATCGACTTAGATGGATACAGATGGCAACCATGTCATTATCAACACTGCGCTGGACGGGCTAAGCACAAGAACATTTCACGCGACTCCCCGCGTTCCAGATTCAGAAGCCGATCAGGCCAACTCGTACAACATGTTAACTGTCAGGGGCCGGGGCAGAGCAGATGACAAACGACGCCGAAGAACACATCGACATGATGGCAAAAAAGGATTTGGGCTGCGACACCTACCCTGCCGCATGCCCAAAGAAAAGAGGGTTAGATTGAAGATCAAGCTTGACAAGATTTTCGACCAAGTCCGCCGCGCTGATCACGATGGCCTGGTATTGCGTTCTTTTAGTAATCTGCCAAGCGCTTTCTGCCTGATTGCCGTCTCGACATACTGGTCGTCGCAATCCTTGCATACGGAATAGATCGCCGCACTGTCCTGGCTAGGCGTTATCACCTTTTTCCAGTGCAGGCTAAAATCACTTTTTGAGCAAATGACACATGCCTTCTTGCCTCCAAGGGTGCAGCCATCTGCCCCGGTATACATCGCATTCATCTCATAGCCATCATCTGCAAGTACTCTCCACTCTTTTGAAAACAACTCGACCATCTCTTGATCAAAGCCAAACAAATGAAGCCGCGCAACGTGCTCCTCCAGAGAAAGCATGATGCATGCTAAATACTAGAGGGGTTAATAATCTGTAGGCAGGGCTGTGTAATCTGCCCTGACATACATCAGTTTAACTGCGATTTTCGAGAATTTTTACCCGGATGCAACCACACACCAAAAAAGTAGTCATGATGACTGCCATCTCATTCGGCATAATCATGTTTGCATACGTGATTCCAGTATACATAGTCCCGGCGGCTGTTGGCGTCTCAGGAGCTGCAAGGTGCACGGACTATGATTGCGCAAACACAGCATTCACAAAGTGTGGCGGCTATACGGCACAAGGCGATTCGTCCAGCGCCACAGACTCGTGGACAAATGGCATACGGGGAATGCTCTGCATGATGGGCCTTGATAGAGGTGCCTCACTCAATGTCTTTGCCAGCCAAATCACCCTTAATAAGGTGTAATAGCTAAAGATAGCCATGTCGACCGCAGCTGCAGGCTCGAAAGGTCCAAAACAACAACGCTGCAACCTCTGCGGAAGGGTCTTTGAATCGGCCGAACTTCTCGAGGCGCACAAGAGAATGGATCACAGCAAGAACAGCTCGCCACCTGCCGGTGTCGGATAAAACAATTAGTTCTTCTACAGTACAAGACAAATAAGCATTTTCAGCTTCGCTAGGTCGTTTTAGTTCAAGGTTATAATATTAAAGTGGGCGTTTTCAAATTAAGGCAAAAATATGTTCTCAGAAAATACGCGCACCGATGGGAATACTTTTGAATGAATGAAGTCAGTTAGATCATAAGTTTCCTTCAAGTTGGTACTGCTTTAGATGAGCAAGGACATCTCTCATGATAACTGGAACAGGTATGGCAGTAGATATTGATGCCATTGTGACAATTAGGACACAGGAGATACCTAATTTGGTGACTTGATTGGCTCTGGGACAACCTACCGTTAACTAGTAAATTACGGTATAGCTGTTGATTGGTTATCCAGATTTGACCTTTCTGTTGAATAATTATCGATTCTCATCCTTAGGTTACCACCTTGTCATCCTCGCCTGTGTCCTGGCATTGCACTGCCGTAGCTGTATCTTTTTTGGTTTATGTTGTATCGTGCAAGGTAAACCAATTAATTTAACTTACATAGCAGTATCATTGATTGTCTGCCAAGATTTGTGTGTCGATAGTGCCTGAAGATATTCAGTCAATCGCTAACCAGGCACACGAGGCATTCGAGCTCGGCGCTGATTATGTTGAGATCCGATTCGATTTCCTCAGACCGGAACAACTACAAGCATCGATCGATTCGGTAAAGAGTATAAAGAGCAAGGCAGTCTTTACGCTTCGATCAAAAGATCAAGGTGGAAAATTTGTTGGAAGCGAACAAGATCGCGTGAAATGGTTGTATAAACTTGCAGAGCAAAAGCCGATGTTGCTCGATGTTGAGCTTGACACCTTGCAGCAAAATGACGACCTGGCAGACTTCCTTGAAAGGCAAAAGACGCCCGTCCTTGTTTCCTGGCATGACTTCCAAAAAACGCCGCCAAACGCCAAGATAGCGGACATACTGTCAGAGATGAGAATCTATAGCAACTACGTAAAGATAGTGACTACAGCAAGAAGTGTCGAAGACTCACTGAGGTTGCTAGAGATGTACGAAACAGCCACAGGCTTGAACCCGATCTTTTTTGCAATGGGAGAGGCAGGCGTGGTCACTAGAGTAATGTGCACTGTAATAGGAAACGCGCCCTTCACTTACGCATGCCTTGAGAAAGCCGTCGCGCCTGGTCAGCTTACAGTGAACCAGATGAGAAAGCTTTACGACAAAATGAAAACGTAGGCCATCTTCCAATCCCGCCAAACGATGATTATGGCCCGTACTTCTCAGGTGATATCCCTTTGATAAACCCGACCATTATGACCCCTAGGTACCCTCTTGGCACCGTCCCGTCCCGCGCTCAATTTCTTTCAGATATATATGGCAGACTGGCGGATATTCGCATCCAGGCAAATTGAAAGGCTCGACCAAGACCTATTGCATTATAGGCGATCCAATTCAACATTCTCTCTCCCCTGCGATGCAAAACGCAGCATTTGCATCGCTTGGCCTCAACTGCAGTTACATCGCGTTCAAGGTTCCTGCAGGCGAATTAAAAGAATCTATCGAGTCGCTGCGCAGCATAAACATTTCAGGGTTCAACGTGACTGTGCCCCACAAGATTGAAGTGATGAAGTATCTTGACGAGCTGGACGTGTCTGCGAAAAAGGCGAAAGCAGTCAACACTGTCCACAGCATTGAAGGGATATTGAAGGGGTACAACACCGATATTGAGGGCTTTATTGGACCGCTGCGCAAGCGACATGTGGATTTTAATGGCATGCATGTACTGTTGCTTGGAGCCGGCGGGGCCGCGCGGGCAGTGGTGACTGCACTTTCACTGGAAAGTGGTATCGCCAACTTGATAATTGCAAATCGCGATGTGCAAAGGGCAAAAGAGCTTGCCAAAATCGGTTCGGACCTTGGTCTGAAATGTGAAACGTCACCACTTGAAAAAGTGCAAGATGTTTCGCCGGAATGTGACTTATTAGTAAATGCTACAACGCTTGGTATGAAGAATGAGTCAAGCATTATCGATCACAAGCATATAAAGAAAGGCAGTATTGTTTACGAAATCGTCTACCGCCCGGTGGTTACGGAGCTGATCGAAAATGCCAAATATGCACAAGCATCCGTTGTGTACGGCTACGAAATGCTTATCGAACAGGGTGCAAAGGCTTTTGAGATATGGACAGGCCTCTCGGCTCCGAGAGAAGCCATGAAAAAAAACCTTCTTGGGATCTTTGGGGAGCCGGTATGAGAAAGACAAGAGCTACGATGCACGGAGCAATTTCAATAGTTAATGCCATAGCTACAGGCAACGGCTCGTCGCTTGGCATTTCGCTCAGGGTTACTGCAGAAGCAGAGCTTGGCAGGGGTCGTGGCGTCAGGTTCCTAACAGGTAGGAATGAAGATAGGCTTGTCAATAACATCGTGCGGTATACATTGCCAAAAGAGATGATCGAAAACAACTTAGTAACGATAAGAGTCAAGTCAGAAATCCCGATTGGCTACGGGCTGAAGAGCTCTAGTGCGGTGTCAAATGCAGTGGCGCTTGCGTGCAGCCGCCTTGCAAGAGATGACATAGACGAGAATACGGTCCTTGATGCAGCAGTCCGCGCATCCCTAGACGCCAAGGTCTCTATAACTGGAGCATACGACGACGCCACAGCCTGCTACTTTGGCGGCTTTACTGTGACTGACAACTATTCAAGGAAGCTCATTCGTAGAGAACCTGCCCCAGAGAACTTGCATTCAATCATTTTTCTACCACGCAATACTCCAAGAAGTGAAGTGCACAAACTAAGCACTCTATCGGACCTGTTCACAGACGCGTTCAAGCTGGCTGAAGCCGGCGAATACTGGAAGGCCATGAAGCTCAACGGCGTACTTGCTTCTGCCGCGCTGTCGTCAAAATATGCACCCATAATGGCAACACTAGAACGCGGGGCCCTTGCGGCAGGAATCTCAGGCAATGGTCCATCAATTGCGGCGGTAGCATATGAGGACGAAGTAGACGACATCAAGTCCGCATTATCAAAGTTCGAAGGCAGAATTATAATTTCCAAGGTTAATAACCAGAAAGCAAGTGTGGAGATCCTTTATGGTTAGCATACTGGTAAGAAAGTCCAAGATAGGCGGAAATGTTCGATGTCCTTCAAGCAAGAGCTACAGCCACCGGGCAATATCGATTGCTTCACTTGCAGAAAGGCAGTCTACGATAACAAATGCGCTGCTTGCCCGTGACACTTTGGCGACACTTGCCGGATGCCGGGCCCTTGGGGCAGAGATAAGGCATCAGGGCACGACGGTGCAGGTCAAGGGCAGGCATGTATTTGACCCCCCTGAGAATGTGATAAACGCTGAGAATTCAGGCACGACCATAAGGATAATGACTGCCATGTCGGGGCTTGTAAGAACCGGATATACAGTGCTAACAGGCGACGAAAGCCTTCGCAAGCGACCAATGCAGCCCATGATAGACGCACTTGCTCAGCTTGGGGTTGAAGCATATTCTACAAAAGGAAATGGCACACCTCCGCTCGTAGTAAAAGGTGGAGGCATAAGGGGCAGCACCACGGTAATTGACGGTAGCATTTCAAGCCAGTTCATTTCGGGGTTGCTTATAGCCGGGATTTACGCCGACTCGGAAATCGTGATGAGGATCAAAGGCAATCTTGTATCAAAGCCGTACATCAGTGCCACGCTTGCAACAATGAAGCACTTTGGTGTGATAGTGGACCATAGCTCTGACATGCTCGAATATCAGATCAAAAGCACGCAATACCGCGCTACCAAATTCGACGTGCCAAGCGACTTTTCAACTGCTGCATTAATACTTGCTGCAGGCGCACTTGTTGGCGAAAAGCTGAAAGTGAATGGTCTCAACTTTGCGCTGCCACAGGGGGACTCGCAAATTGTCGACATTCTGAAGCACATGGGCTGCGCGATAAAAGTCGATAAAAGGAAAGGGGAAGTTGTCGTTCAGAAAGCGGACGAACTAGAAGGGGGCGAGTTTAACCTAAGTGACACGCCGGATCTTTTGCCGGTAGTCTCGATACTCGCACTCAAAGCAAACACACCTGTCACGATAACCGGTGTCGCACATGCAAGGGTTAAAGAGACAGACAGGGTCGCAAATATCGCCTCAGAGCTAGTAAAGTTGGGGGCGCGTATCAAGGAATTCCACGATGGATTAAAGATAACGCCACTCAAACCACTTAAAAACGCATCACTTGAAGCGTACAACGACCATCGACTCTTTATGGCATTCACAATCGCGTCGATGATGACTGAAAAGTCTGTAGTGGCAGGCGCGGAGTCGGTGGACGTCTCATATCCGAACTTTATTCAGGACATGAAAGATCTCGGGGCTAGGATCTCGCCAGCTCCGGACAGAGAATAACAAAAAGACAATATATAGAACAGGCTCAAGTGCACCTACTAGTGATGGGTGGCAGTGTTATAGGCGAGCGGTTTGTCGCCATGAGCTTTGGTGAAAGCCACGGAAGATGCGTAGGAATAGTTGTGGACGGATGTCCGGCAGGTCTGCCTCTAAATGAGTCTGACATTCAGGGGCTGCTCGATCTAAGAAAGCCGGGTCAGTCAGTTGTCACAACCCAGCGGAAAGAGGAAGACAAAGTAGATATTATTTCCGGCGTTTTCAACAATCATACCACAGGTGCCCCCATTTGCATGCTCATATGGAACAAGGATTCTGACGCTCGACCATATGAGATTATAAAGGACATCCCGCGGCCGGGCCATGCCGACTATCCGGCAATGATAAAGTATGGTGGCTTTGCTGACTACCGCGGAGGCGGCAGGTTTTCCGGCAGGCTTACTGCAACAATGGTGATGGCCGGAGCCGTTGCAGCCAAGCTACTAAAGAAAACGCTTGGTATCGAAACAGTGGCATACACTATAGACATTGGCACAGTCAAGGCTAGCAACATCACGCCAGCCAACATTGCCACTCGATACAACAATGACGTCAGATGCCCCGATCCGGCGGCCGCCGAAAAAATGAAGGACATGATCCTGCAGGCAAGGAAGGACGGCGACTCACTTGGCGGCGTTATTGAATGCACCACCACACGCCTTCCCGTAGGGCTTGGCGAGCCGATATTTGCTTCGCTCGAGTCAGATCTTTCCAAGGCTCTCTTTAGCATACCTGCAGTCAAGGCCGTCGAGTTTGGCTCTGGCTTTGCTGGCAGCAAGAGGCGCGGCTCTGAAAATAACGACCCTTATGCTATGCAGAATGGTAAGGTCGTGACAAAAACCAACAACGCCGGTGGGATCCTAGGCGGACTTTCAAACGGCATGCCGCTTGTCATCAGGGTTGGCTTCAAACCGGCAGCGTCAATAGCAAAAACGCAGGAAACGCTTGACATGGCCAGGAAATCACAAGCGAGCCTCGAGGTGCCGGGCAGGCACGACCCATGCGTCGTTCCGAGGGCACCTCCAGTTATCGAGTGCGTCGTCTCAATGGTGCTCGCTGATCACGCTATTATGGCAGGTCTCATTCCGCCTGTGCTCAAGTGATGGTGATGGGCAAGAACGACAAGCTGGAATCGCTGCGCCATCAGGTCCGTGTCATAACTGCGCAAATAATGCGTAATGTGCACCAGCGAATGGTGCTCGCAAAACAGATCGGAGAGATAAAAAACAGCCTTGGTATAGATGTCAAGGACGAGAAGGTCGAGCAGGAGATACGGCTCATGGTGCTTTCGCTCGCAGATGAAATTGGCATGGGCCGCGACTTTGCATTGCAGTTGCTCAACGTCCTGCTCGAGGAATCAGAGCAGGTGCAGGTGCAAAAACGCCTGCAGAAGAGACAGAAGCAGACACACTTCGGCATATTTATGAAGGCGAAGCAGCTCGAAGCATCAGGAAAAAAGATAATCCACATGGAGGTTGGTGAACCAGACTACGAGCCTCCTGCAATAGTCGGCGAATCACTTACAAACTCGTTCAGATTAAAACAATATCATTACACAGACACGCGCGGAATACCAAAGCTGCGCGACGCAATTGCAAAGAAAGAAAGCGTTTCTGAAGATCAGGTGGTGGTGACGCCTGGTGGCCGCTTCGCAGTTTTCAGTGCAATAACTTCATTGCTAAAGGCAGGACAGGAGCTGATCATAATAGAACCTGCTTGGCCTGCGTACAAACAATGCGCCGACTTTATCGGGGCAAGGACCAAAGTCCTCCGGACTACCCTTGCAGACAAGTGGACGCCGGACATACGACAGTTGGAAGAAATGGTGAACCCTAGCACGAAAATGATAGTGCTCAATTATCCAAACAACCCAACAGGCAAGATTCTTGATGGCAAGATACTGGATACAATAGTATCGGTTGCAAAAGAAAACAGCCTCTACCTGCTGAGCGACGAGGTCTATTCAGATTACATATTCAAGAAATTCACCAGTATTCACGAATACAGTTACGACCACAGCATTCTCGTGTCGTCATTTTCAAAGCGCTATGCTATGACCGGGTTCAGAGTAGGTTATGCTGTTGCAAACAAGGATATCATTGCCAAGATGGCCACGGTGCAGGCGGTCGGCATAACGAGCGTCGCAGAGCCAATGCAGCACGCTGCGCTAGCAGCCCTTAGTGAATACCCGTCAGAAAACATCAGGATGATGAAAAAAAGGCTTGACTTTGTTTGCGGCAAGCTCAAAGAAATGTCACTCCAGTTTGTCGAGCCGGAGGGCGCAATGTACGTGTACCCAGAGCTACAAAGCGACGAGGATATCAAGCTGGTTGAAAAACTGCTCGAGAAAGGTGTAGCCATAGCACCAGGAAGCGGCTTTGGCGACTATTATAGACAATTTGTCAGGATATCTGCTTGCCAGCCCGAAAAAGTACTTGAAAAAGGGCTTGCCATAATGGCGTCCGTCATGAAGGAGCAAGAGTAACTTGCAGGAAATAGCAATCGTCGGAGCCGCCGGTAAGATGGGCTCGTGGTTCACCAATTATTTTGCCGAGCACGGGCTGCGTGTGTCTGTGTATGATATAAACAGGAAAATACTGAAACCCTCTAACGGCATCAGGGTTGAAAACAGTATAAGTGCTTGCGTCAAGGGTGCCGATCTTGTGCTTGTCTCTGTACCTGTGGGCCTGACGCCGCATGTCCTCAAGGAATGCGTAAAAAGCATGAAGGATGGCGCGGTCATTTCAGAAATATCGTCAGTAAAGCACAGAACGTTCAAAACGCTCAGGCAGGTGCCGGACAACCTGCGGCCACTCTGCATTCACCCGATGTTTGGGCCGGGCGCAAGCGGGAATATGCGGACCAAAATACTGATGGTGCCCGTCAGGAACGAAGAAACGGAGCTAAAAATCCTGCACGAGATGTTTGAAAACGCTCAAGTAATAGTCATTCCAAACGCAATGGTTCATGACAAGTCTATCGCAACCGTCCTTGGACTGACGTACTTTGCAAATATTATTTTTGCCAAGGTCGTGTCAGCAACCAACATTTCAAAGCTCAAGCAGGTCTCGGGTACAACCTTTGGCCTGCAGTCGCTTATCGCGGAGAGCATATTGACAAATGAGCCTGATCTTCTCGTAGCTCTTATTCAGGAAAACCCATATGCCAAGAAACACATCGACCAATACGTGAAGGAAGCATCAGGAGTAGCAAAGCTGGCGTGTGCCAAGGACAGCAGAAAGCTGAAGGCTGATCTGAAAAAGGTCAGGTTGAAAATGGAAAAGTGGCAGGATCTCCAGCAGTCTTATCAGCGTATGTACGAGATCATTGAAAACCTGAAGTAAAGAAAAAATACGCGGAGCGCGTCAGTGGATTCATGACACTTTTGTGGCGAGACGCTTGGCTCAAGCCCCTGGCGGATTTTGATATTGGGGCAGATAGGTGCGGCTACTGTAAGAAGGCCTTTCACAGGATAGATTTTGTAACCGCGTGTGACTTTTGCGACAAAGGGATAATGCATGATGCATGCGCTAATAAGCACATACTGTCTGTCCACAAGAAGGAGCTGGAAGCAAAGATAAACTCACACAAGGACAGGCCGCTTCACGACTACCAATAGCTAGTCCGACGGGGGGCCAAGGTAGTCCATGCCGGTGCCGCTTTTGCGCTCGCCGTCGATGGTCGATACAGTTCTCGTAGATCTTATGCCAGAGATCTTCCTGAGCTTGTTAATGACAAAATCCACGGAATTACCAACTGGGACTTCAAGCCGCACAATTAAGTCAAATTCGCCGTACACGCCCTCAACTGACACGACGCCGGGTATCTGCGCTATCTCGTCAAGGACCGGCTTTTCCATCCCTGGAAGCGTGTTGACCATGACGTATGCTCCCGGCATATGTCCATTTGTAACTGGCGCCAGATATTAAACGATATTGTCTGTTATTCGTTCACTAGTATCAGCTTGTTGTTGAATTCAAACGCTAGGCTTTTTTGTTTTAACGCGAGGCGGATTCTATTTGCTTCTTTCATCATACAATCTTCGTCGATATTATTTGTATGAATCTCAACACGCATGTATTTCGTTGGTTCAAACTTTCCCTCGAAATAGCCATCAAATTCGATCAGGGACATTCCTTTGTACTTCAGGGACATGTCGCGGACTACTTCCAAGTAGCCTTCGACCCGAGGTAGGTAAAGCTTTATAGAATCATTCAGAATGTCGACTTTAAATTTATCTTGTGTCATATTGGAGCTGTGGCCCTGTATTATTATAAGACTTCCTTCAAGTTAGTTTCTATAGATTGAGTCGTATGCTACTTCGCCGTTGGTAGATAGAACTTCAGATTCGTTAAGGATCTTGACTTTTATTGCAATGATCTTTTGTGCTACATTCTTTAAATGAACGTATCAACAAATTTGACGTTTCAATCTTTTCAAAGAGAGCCGCCAAAACGGATGATTGTCGCAGGCAAAATTATTCACATTTAATGTAAGCGCCTTCCACTTGGATCCATCAGTCGAGAACTTCTTGAGATCCAAGAGAGCAATATCTGTTGAGTCTGGGGTGACGGCTTATATCAACTCCGAGGCGATGCCATCTATCCTTTCGGAGTTGATTGAAAGGAACAGCATTGATACATCTTCAAATGCCAACCTTGTTGCGCAGCTAAAGGCAGAGGTAGACAGGTACAGCGCCGAGACGCAAAAAGTAATGGAAAAGAATGTCAAGCTGACCTCTCAGAACCATTCGTATTCTCTTGAAACGGCGATGCTGAAAGAACAGAATGTTGGCGCTGCTCGCTTAATTGACGCCCTGAAAGTTGAAAATGCACACCTCCAAACTGTGCTACCACCTCAAAGTGACTACAAGCTAAAGCTCTCGTACGAGAAACTTCAGAAAGAATTTCAGGAGCTGATGGGCGCAGAGTGCAGAGGCATTGACGTCGCTCAAGATTCTTAAAGATGAAAACGAGGAGCTCACACAAGACCTCGACCGTCTGAGGAACCAGACCAAAAAAGCAGCTGCGCCAAATGTGGAAGAGAGCTATTTGAAGACTTATATAGCGCACTCAAAGTGAATTGGATCGATGGTTGAAAAGATGACAGCTGTCTGGCTAATTATTCTCACAATCCTAGTTTGCGCGGCGGTACCGGGAGTTTTGATCTGGCTTACGGCAACTCCTCACGCAAAAATGCTGCTCGGATTCCGTCTGGCAGACTATCTGCCAACTTACTCGGCACTTCAAAGCATTTAACTCAAGTTCCTCCGCTGATTTCAAGGGCGTTTGAAGGACCAGACAAAAGCAAGAAGCCGTTTCTATGATGAGGATCCTTGTGGCAATTGTAGGTGCCAGCCTTGGTACCTTGGCAATCACCGGTGACTTCGCTCGAGGCAAGGTGATTCGATAAGGATCGCGTTTACAAGCAGAAACTAATTATAAAATGCAATTTGATATACTGGGGTGAAAGAGCTTCGCACAGAGATCGAGATCAGCACCAATCCAGAGAAAGTATGGATGATTCTTAGTGACTTTGACAAATACGATCAGTGGAATCCTTTCATCAACCGTATAATCGGCCAGGCAAAGGAAGGCTCCAGGATAGAAATTCACATCGAAACGCCCGGCGGCAAGAACAGAAAGTATGAGCCGACAGTCACAAAAGTTGAGCAGGGCCGCGAGCTCCGCTGGATAGGCAAGAGCTCGCTCCCAGGCTTTCTAAATGGCGAGCACATTTTCACTATTGAACGATTGCAGCCAGAGCGCGTCCGCTTAGTCCACCGTGAAATATTCAACGGGCTCTTGACTTCACTTTTTGGAAAGAGCCTTGACACTGACGTCAAGAAGGGGTTTGAGGAAATGAACAAGGCTCTGAAAGAGAGGGCGGAACATGCCCTTATCTAGTAATGAAAATAATTATTTAGTCGTTACGCCTTTGGTACTGGGTGCCAAATTATTACGAGATACTCGAAGTGTCCATTGAAGCCACGAAGGGAGAGATAAAGAAATCTTTTAGGCATTTGGCATTGAAATACCACCCGGATAAGAATAAAAATTCGGAAGAATCGAAACAGAAGTTCATGAAAATAGTCGAGGCCTACGAAGTGCTTTCAGATGATCAGGCGAGGAAAAACTATGACAGCATCAGGTTACAGCGAAAGCCGGGTCCCACGCCCAGGTGGACGCCCCCGGCAGACTTTTCAACGGTCTACAGTTACGAAGAGATCAAGAAAAGGTATCGTCCAGGTAATATTGGTGGCGGCATGTGGGATATTAGCGACAAGGCGAGCCTTGGCATGTGGAAAGCTACGATGATATTGTTCGCGTGCCTTGGCGCCGTAGTGATTTACATTCTGCTTTTCAGCTAATGCTTGTGACGATTCCTGCTGCGCTTGTGCTCTTCTTCTTCTATCTTCGACCTGTCGTACGTGATATACCTTAGTGCGAAGAAGGACCCAACCACAAAGCCGGGTATCGAAATAATCAGCATCGACCCGTCACCTATCGACAGGGCCAACAGCACCGCCATAAAGCCGGAGGCCAGCGAAGCGATCATGAGCATCAGAACCGAGGATTTTGTTACAGCCAATTCACCTGATCTAATAAGTGACGGTATAAGTCGTTTTCTGTCCTAAAGGAATAAAAAGGGACTGGATTTAAAGGCGAACAAGATGCGAATAGTCGCAATAGGCAGCCGTGTTTTTGTTACTAGTTTCCAGCTGGCGGGCGTCAAGGGAGTAAAGGCCGAGACTCCTTCAGAGGCGCTCACCGAGATAAACAGGATGGATGAAAATAGCGGAGTCGGGCTAGTACTCCTCAGCGACGATATCGGCAAGGAAATTCGCTATCAACTAACAAACCTTAGGGCAAAAAGACCGATCCCGCTCATCTTCGAGCTTCCGTCACCTGGAAGCAAGAAGGAAAAGGTCGATTACAGGGCGCTTCTTAAGCAGATTCTGGGCGTCTAGTGGAGCCAATAAGACGTATTGCATAAAGACCCTTGACGCAGTTGACGAGCTCTTCTATTGCTGAATCATGGAATCTGGGTGCTGTTTGTTGTTGTCTGGTTTGACGGAATATCTTCTTGAGCAGCTTTCTGCTCTTCAACCTGTATTTCCAAGCTGTCAGACGAGGTTAAGCCATTAGCGTTGGTACTTCAAGGACTACGTTGTATGTGCCAGCCTCCCTAAAAATGTGGGAAACCGTTTTGGCGTCGCTCTCTTTGCCATCGTCAAAGTTCCAGCTGACTAAATAAGGTTCTTTGCCGCCAGTAATATTGGATTCAAGTTTGAAAGTCGCCGGTGCAACACCTTCGGTGCCATTTGAAATGATATTTGCAGTTGGTTGTCCGATCAATTCCTCCGCATTTGCAGTTAGCGGATCCTCTGCTGGCTTCTCGTCATAGACGACACCTTTGATGTATACCACCTGCTTTTGCGCGCTGTTTCCTTTAAACAGCTCAAACGCGAAAGGATGCGTGATTCCCTTTAGGTCGATGCCGCTCAGGTCAACTTCATATTTTTTCCAATCATCATCAAGTGTCACTTCTTCAGTCGTCAAAGCAAATCTTTCTGACTTGAAGATGCTCTTTGTCAGCTTGTCTGTCAATTTCCCAAGCTTGTCCTGCAACTTGTCAATGCCTTTCCCGGCCACCTTGAACTTGATCTTTTCACCACCTTCCTCGCCCATCACCCAAAATCGCACATTTTTGGCGCCTGAAAGGTCAAGCCCTTTCAAGTCTTGGTAGGAAAAGCCGGCCTGTCCCTGTGGTCCGGGCCTGTATTCGACTCTGGTGCAGAACTCACAATGGTTTTCAGGATCTACAAAATTTTCATTCACTGTCATGAACCGGGAGTCAGCCTCAGCATCACCAGCCATTTCCATTGCAGTAAAGTGGTCGCGGACTACAAGTGGAAGTACAACTGCCTCTGCCCCCTGAGTGTAATTGTTATTTTTAGCAGGAAGAATATTGTCAATTGAAAATGGTCCTATAAGCAGAAGAGAACTCGCCAAAACGGCAGCAAGTGAGAGTGCTAGAACACTGGGAATTATCACGGACGATATATACTTCCAAACTTTGTATTTATTGGTTCTTTAAAAGAGAAAAACATTGTACATACAATTGAACAGTAACAGTCGCATTTGTATCAGACTTCAGATGGCCTATGTCAAATCTTCGGGATAATGTGCGCTAACGAAAACTCATGAAGGCGGCTCCGAACCTCTGTGTATCCGAGATTAGAGTTGCTGCCTTCAGGAAACCATTAATATTGTCGGAACAATGTCTGAATGACCTACCAGCATTCAAAAACTTGAAGCGCCACCTTGCCCTTTTCGGTTATGGCAAATGAAATCCGTGGTATCTGACGCTCATCTCTGGTGATGCGCTCGACTATCATGCCACATTGGACGAGTCTGTTTATCACTATGGATGCATCCCTGTAGTTTCCATATCGCTTCCTTGCCAGCTTGTTTAGGGTCACACCTGCAGCGTCCTCTGCCATTCTGAGAACGTAAAGCACGCTGTCAATCGTGATCCGCTTGCCGCGCATAGAATGCTTTACTTTTGTTGTGGTCGCGGCAGAGTCTAGCGTCATAATACTGGCTAGTATATTTTTCATAATAAAACTTATGCAAAATACTACTGTAGTTGCAATACCTTTTTGGGTATTTGACAAGCTTTCACCTACTCTATCGTCCCTAGAATATATAATAACAAGAAGTCAATATTGAATCCTGAATGTATAGGAGGCAGGCAATAATTTTTTCAATTATTGCGGCGGCAGTGGTGGCGGGCGCGTCGATTTCGCTGAGCTATGTCGGGTTGAAAAACGGTACTTTAGGACCTGGGCCAGGGAACAATGCTGGCGCGCCGCCTGTCCAGAATAATAACACTGTTGGAAATTACAACGACACGTTCCGTGTTTTGCCTGATCCCAGACCACCCACAATTTCTGACACGGGATTAAAGGTTGAGAAGGTGATCGGAGGGTTAGCTCTCCCGACTAGCATGGCATTTCTGGATCACGATGACATTCTGATCCTGCAAAAGGATAACGGCCATGTACGCATGGTATCAAACGGTGTCCTGCAGCTAAATCCTGTGTTTGATGTAACCGTAGAAAAAAACAGCGAGCGTGGGCTGCTTGGCATAGCAGTTGAAAACTCGGTCGGACAGTCAAAGACAGTGTTTCTCTACTATACCGAGCCGGTGGGAGACGAAATAAGAAACAGGGTGTATAGGTACGAATGGGACGGCACCGCCAACTTTACCGGAGCAATGCTAGTGCTTGACCTTCCAGGCCAGCCCGGTCCAAACCATGACGGCGGCAAGATGACAATCGGCCCTGACGGAATGCTTTATGCCGTGATAGGCGATCTTAACAGGAATGGGATGCTCCAGAACTTCAAGACCGGTCCCGCACCGGATGACACATCTGTCATTCTTAGGGTTGACCGCGACGGAAATGCAGTCAATGGCACAAACAAGTACTACGCGTATGGCATTCGCAATAGCTTTGGCTTGGACTTTGACCCACTAACAGGGATACTTTGGGACACCGAGAACGGGCCCGAGGACTATGACGAAATAAACATTGTGAAGCACGGCTTCAACAGCGGTTGGGAGCAGATCATGGGACCCATTGACAGGGTCGGCAGGACAATCAGCGACCTTGTGCAGCTCGCAGGATTTCACTATCAGGATCCTGTGTTCAGTTGGCGCCAAGCGGAAGGGATAACCGATATTGAATTTTTAAACTCCACGCGACTTGGCGATAGGTACGCCTACAATATATTTGTCGGCGACATCAATAATGGCAATCTATACTTCTTTCCGGTCAACCAAGACAGGACGGGGCTCGAGCTTGAGAAGACAGGACTCCAGGACTTGGTGGCTGACAATAACAACGAAGTGAAAGCAATCACCCTTGGCACCAGCTTTGGTGGCATAACCGATATTGAGACCGGCCAAGATGGGTACCTCTACATACTTACGTATAGCGGCAACTTGTACCGCATAGTGCCTGCAAACTAAGTCCTGAAGCCACTTCTCTTTATTGCCAAAGTTGCGGCAGTGATTGCGGCAAAGGCACCAGCAACTATCAGGGAGGCAACTGGAAATTCAGGCATGACATTACTGCCTGCTATTTCCAATTTTAGGTCGTTATTTGCAAGGGCAGACGGGATCCTGACACTGACTGTGTTGTAGTTAGGGTCAGAATCATCCACGGCGAAGTCTATGGCACCGGTACTCTGCTGTCCATCGATGCTCACAGTGGTGATTTTGTCAAGGAGCAACTTTGGAATCTTCGCTGTGAATGTGGCGTCCGGGGAAATCGTGTCGTTAATGCCGGCGTCGATCAACACCCTTTTTTCTGCTTCGTCAACTCTAATTTCAGCGACCTTCACTACTGCAGGCGCGTTCACCTGCACCTTAAAGAGGGTAGGCTGCCTTTCACCTATCGAATCAAGCGTGTATATCTGATACGCTCCATAGTATATCTTGCCATCCGGCGACTGGGCTATTGCCACGGTAGGGACGAAAGGAAAGTGACCGAGCTCTACTTTGATTTCTTGCACCACGCTTTTCTTATCGTCGCTGAGCTTGAGTGCATAAATGTCGCCCGTAAAACTGCCAAATAGTAGGTTGCCCTTGAGCTCCGGCACCGCGTCGCCCGTGTAGTAGATCATTTGCGTTGGTGCTATAGTATCCCAATATGTCCTGACAGGCTTGATGGAGTCATTGTCTGCCCGTTCGGGCGGCAGGTTGGGCGGTTGGAGCGTCGGGAATCCGTAATTGCCTCCTTTCTTGATAATGTTGATTTCATCGTAGCGGAAGTCACCATTTTCAGTGATAACGCCCGTTCCCGCGTCGTCAAATGCTATCCCGTACATGTTCCGGTGACCGATGGTATATACAGGCGAGTTTGGATAGGGATTGTCAGCCGGTATTGTGCCATCCTTGTTTATGCGAAGGACCTTGCCTATCACGATCGATGGGTCCTGCGCAAAGATGTGTTCTGTCGCGTCGCCAATTGTGATGTATAATTTGCCGTCGGGCCCAAACGCCATCGCGCCGCCAGAGTGGTAGCCACGAGAAGCGGGAATATTGTCCAAGATGACCCTCATATCAGTGCCGACATTGTCACTATCGGTGAACCTGAGCACCCTGTTAATCACTTTTCCACCGTCGCCGTTCCCGGTGCCAACAAGCGCTGTGTAATAGACATACAAATAGTGGTTGATCTCAAAATCGGGGTCAATGGCAAGCCCTAGCATACCCTGCTCCCAGCTCGCATACACATCATCTACGTTGATGAATGGTTCTTCCATGATCTTGTGTTCCGCGCCCATTATCCTAATCGCGCCCGAGTTTTTTTCCGTGAAAAAAAGCCTCCCGTCAGGAGCAAAGACCATGCTCGCAAGCATGGTTGTACTGGTGCCACCGTTCTTGCCTAGAGCATCTTCAGTGTCACCATCAAACTTCCAATGGCCGATCAAGCCGGAGGAAACGTCTGACATCTTATTGAGCTGCCCAATTTCGTCTGCGGCAAGTGCTCTATTGTACATGCGTACATCGTCTATCATGCCGGACCACCTGTTGCAGGAAGAACAGTAGGCTGCGGAGCCGATCCTCAGTGGCACACCCGGCTCGGCAGTATAGTTTCCTGAAAGCTTCGTACCGCCCGCCAGCTCACCGTTCTTGTACACCTTGATATCTACCCCGTCAAAAGTGCCGGTTATTTGAGTAAAAGCGTCAGCCGACAGAGCAATGTCGGCCGGAGAAAAGAGTGTGCCGTTAGAATTAAAAATGCCAAAGCGAAGGGTAGAGGCCGGAGCACCCCCCGGGCCGCTCGTGCTGAATGTATCAAACTGCCAGCCTGCCGTCTGGCCCTTATTGCTGTGGGAAACAACATGGCCGTACGGCTCTACAGTCGTTGGCCTGAGCCAGAACGAAACAGAAAACTGCGTGGGGTTGAGATCTGGAACGTTCATTATTTCTATAGACTCTCTGTATTCGCCGTGCATTTGAACTGCCTTGCCAATCTTGCCATCGACATAGATCGTCTCACTTGTGGTAAGCGTCTGGATGAGGGCCGAATTGCCGACGGCTTCTGAGGCTTCCATTTCATTCATTAGGAGGTCGCAATGCATCGAGTCACCATACCGCTGGCATCCAAAGAGCTGCGGGGATGTCTGGCCGTAGGCCAAGGCAAATGGAGACACGACAATCATGGAAGCGACTAATGCCAGTGCAATCGAACTATAACTCACGGTAATGAAATTATGAAAAATTATTTAACTGTTAAGATGACATCTGCAGTCTGCCGGACATCATAATTATTTACTCTAGTGCAGAACCAAGTGCAAATCTTCTACGTGATTTTACAGCGCGATTTTATTTATCAGTTCCAGCATATTTTTGGCGACGTTTTCGCCGTAGGGGTTCCGTTCTATTTTGACATTAAGCATTGTTTCCACTACATCGCTCAGCGGGTCATGTCGAAATAGTGGGAAAAGCACGTTTGCCCTCAAAAGCAGCGTCTCCCATCGCTCTGAGACGTGCCTCAGTGTAACGCACGGCCGCTTTAGCACTATGGCTTCTTCCTGCACACCACCCGAGTCAGTCATTACTAGCCGGCAGTTCTTCAAGAGGGAGAGGAATTCTAGGTAACCAGCTGGCTCTATCGTGACAACATTGTCTGGTAGGCTCATGTCATATTTTGCCAGATTATTTTTTGTCCGTGGGTGGATCGGAAACACTATCTTGTGCTTAATCCCGGCCAAATGCTTCCGCAGCATTTCAAGTCGAGTAGGGTCGTCGACATTTTCCTGCCTATGCATAGTAAGGAGCAGGTATTCGCTTGGTAGGTCCTGCCTTCTATGCCGATCTGCCACTTCCGCCAGCCGCCGGCAAACGTCTACCACAAGATTGCCGGTGACAAAGACATTCTCTTCGATTTGTTCATATGAAAGAAATGTCTTTGCAAGTTCAGTAGGTGGAAACAGGTAGTTAGACGCCGAGTCAATCTGTATCCTCGCCCTTTCTTCAGGCACATCAAGATCAAAGCAACGAAGGCCTGCCTCTATGTGGATAAGTGTGCAGCCCACCTCCTTAGCCGCCAGCGCGCCTGCAAGCGTTGAATTAGTGTCGCCGTAGACCAAGACGCATGGCGACTTGGTCTTGCGGAGAAATTCGGCCATCTTTTCTTTTAACGTGCTTACGTCAGATGTGTCGCAGCGCAGATCGTGATCAGGCCTGATACCGAGCTCATCAAAAAATATGTTCTTCATGTTGTGAGAGTAATGTTGGCCGCTATACAATAGAGCATGGTTGTGCTTTCCGTCTAGCAAGTGAACAAGCTCTGACAGCTTGATTATTTCAGGCCTCGTACCGGCGATTGTAACTATATCGACGTTTTTTTCTACTTGCATTTACAACAATCACACTCACTTATTGTATATCTATGGAATAGGGTCAAGATGCATCTGCCACGATCTTTTCGACTCTAGTCTCCTTCATGAAGCCATGCGTGGTCTTGGTGTTGGCCCACGATTTGACAGTGAACGCCTTGAGAAAGCTCACAAACCAGTAGTGCGAAAATGGGGTCAACGCGGGTATCTGTGTCGCATATACGAAGCCGCGCCTGCCATACTCCTTTATGAGGACGGCAGCTTGCAGAACATAAAGCACGCCTGTCATAGCCAACCAAATGCTGAGTGGTATGTACGTGTACGTGTACGGGTAGTAGTCAAATATCAGGTAGTGCAGCGCGGCATATGCCGGGATGATCAACATGACAAGACCACAGATTGCTGCAATCGGATTGAGCCAGTAAATGTGGCCGATAATGTCGGAGCCCTCAGCCAGCTTAGTGCCAAGTAGATTAATGAACCCCTTGCCCCACCTTGCCCTCTGCCTTAGCATGAACTCGAGTGTCGGTGGCTTTTCGTCATAGTTTATCGACAACGGCGCAAAGGCTATTCTGTAGCCGTTTCTCATGAGTCTGAAAGTCAGCTCATAGTCGTCTACCAGGTGATTCGCAAACATGCCCACCTTTGCAAGAATGTCTTTTCTGATGATGTACCCAGTGCCGCCGAGCGGGCAGCGCCGGCCAAAGTGGCTCCTTATGCTCATGAATGAAGTCGACCAGAGGTCACCTTCAAGCGCAAGCATCTTGGTTACAAAGTTAAAGTTTCTGTTGCTTGCGATATATCTGCCCTGTGCCGCAGCATAATCTTTGTCAAAGAGGGGCAGCGCGTTTTCAAGGAAGTCGCGAGTCAAAAGCCCGTCACTGTCAAGCACCAGAATGTAGTTGCCCCTTGACTTTTCAACGCCAAAGTTGAGCGCGATGCCCTTCCCTGACTCCCTTGTCCGTAGGGTATACACCTTGACCCTCGGGTCTTCCACTTTTGCTTCGTCGAAGGTCCTGTCAGTGCAGTTGTGGCACACGACGATCACTTCGATGTTGTGGTAAGTCTGCTGTAGGCAATTAAGTACAGTCCTCTTTATGACGCTCTCTTCGTTTCGCGCCGGAATAATTATACTGCAGAGCTCTGCCTGGCTGCGGAATTTACGAGAAGCGTTTTTCTTCATTTGAAGCTGATATTTCCTTACCTTACTATGAGTACCCAGATATAATGCAAATATCAGGATCAGCATAAACACGTAAATCAAGTTGAACCCAAGAATAGGTAACGTATAGTAAGTGAGATCAATGTCAGTGTTCACCAGTATTTCTACGCCGTATACCCGTGGGTAGATTGTTGAAATAAGTACAAGGGCCCACAAGGCGACGATAACAAAAAAGAACGCAATCCATCCTTTCTCAGCCAATTAGTCCCACCTTTCACTGCGTATTGCGGTCATGCGGTGCCGAAATTCATGGCGCCACATTAGTATTAATGAGTTCAGAAAGAAAAATACGTGAATTTGTACACTAGCTGCGACAGGATAATCGGTATATATTATGTGGGTGCGAATGCCCCAAAAAGGTTTTGGAAGTAACGCGGGATTTGGGAGAACATGTTCATTATCTGGGTAAACACATCCGGCGATTTGACGATGTCGTACTCTTTAAAGGCTGACGCCATATTGCCGTTTGCGTCCCCTGCTGTGATCACTACGACCCTTGACGGCGGATGTACATCTATCAGTCCCCTGTAGACGTCATTCTGGTCGCGGAACAGCCCGTCGATCTTCAGCTGGCCGTTCTGAACATATTTCACCTCTCTGATCTGCAGACTCGAATCATCAATTATCCTAACTTGAAAGACATTCTTGCCTTCATGAAGCTCAGTAGTCAGGATTTCTATTTTGGGCGGGCTCCTATCGTTCTCTGCGATCCTTGTTTCTTGAGGATTGTTTTCAGGAAAGGGCGGAGGAGGTGGAATTGATTGCGCGTTGGCTATACCTACCGTTGATACCATGGCCAACATTAACAGTACTAGTACCAATATCCTCAATGAAACAAGATTGATTTCAAGAGATTTAAGAGTAACCGCCTTGCATCTAACGTGAAATCTTCTAGTACTTTAGGAGTGCAAAAAAACGCGCCAATTAATAAGAGAAATTATCTATTATATTATGACAGAGACTGAATTGATACTCGATAAATAAGCGTGATGTTCAGTGTTCGTGATGAACATTCTGGCAGTCGGAGCCCATCCCGATGACATCGAGCTTGGATGCGGCGGCACACTGCTAAAGGCTTCACGCCAGGGACACAACGTTTTCATGTATACGCTGACGAGGGGTTCGGCTTCAGGCGACCCCGAGCAAAGGACAAAGGAACTGATGCAGTCTGCAAAATTCATAATGGCAAGAAGGCTGTGGATAGACAATTTTGAAGACACCAAACTGTCGCTTAGTAGTGAGCTTATCAATCACATTGAGTTCTTCATCAACAAAGCAGACCCTGACATCGTACTTAGCCACTCGCTTGGAGACACACACCACGACCATCGCGCAATCGCGGAAGCAACTACCGAGGCTGGCAGGTTTATTCCGAACATACTTGCGTATGAAATACCCGTGACCAGGGATTTCAAACCGCAGGTTTTCTATGATATTTCCGATGTTGTTGACGATAAGATTGAACTAATCAACATTTTCTGGTCGCAACGAAGCAAGATGTTCCTCAAGTCAAACGCAATACGCGGCCTCGCAGAATACCGGGCCCTCCAGAGCAGGCTCAACACCCATGTTACAAGCGTAGAGGCTTTTGAAGTGCAAAAGCTATGCTTTGGCAAAGAATTCAAACTACTGAAGGTACCGCAGGAAAACATGCCAAAAGTAATGTCTGAACAGATGCCAAAAGAAGTGATCGAGTCGATGAGCGCCTAGGCCATCGTAGTTTTATTTTGTCCGGCCATCAGGAACAATTCATCAGTGTTTACCTTATGCTTTATTGACCTTGCAGGTACGCCGGCGACGATATCGCCATCAGGTACATCACGTATTACCGATGCGCCGGAAGCCACGATGACGTTGCTGCCAACTTTTATCTTATTCTTCAAGGTAGAGTTGAGCCCAGTCCAGGTCATGTCGCCAACGGTAGTGCTGCCACCAATGACAGTGCCGGCTGTAAGCTCACAGTTCTTCCCTATCACAACGTTGTGGGCGACGTGCACAAGTGCGTCAAGTTTTGTGCCGTAGCCTATCACAGTATCGGAAAGTGAGCCGCGGGCTACGGAGCAGTTGACGTAGATCTCCACATTGTTGTCTACCCTGACGTAGCCTTTATGTGGAAACTTCTCTAGGTCGCCAGTGTCGTAACGTTCAAAGGCAAAGCCATCAGCCCCTAACGAGACACCGGACTGGATTATGCAGTTCTTGCCTATCATACAGTTTTGCACAAGCGATACCCTGTCGTGAATCACTGTATTGTCGCCTATGGAGCAGTCGTCCCCTATCACGGCATAGTCGCCGACATAGCAACCCGATCCTATTCTTGCTTTTTGTGAAATAACTGCCCTTGAGGAAATGCCTGCCAACTTTTTCTTTCCCTGCATTTCATTCAGGACTCGGACAAACGCAAGCCTAGGATTGTCGGTGAATACGAGCAGCTGTCTTCCCCTTGGATGCACGAGACCCTCTATTTCGCTCTTACAAAGTATGACTCCCGCCTTTGATTTGGAGACGCGGGACGCGCCCTTTTCACCGCCGTACCAGCAGAATGCAAGATCGCTTTCGGTCGCCTCCGCTACCGGGGCGGCGCTCTGAACTTTTCCACCACTGCCTTCTGCTAGGAAATCGATTCCAAGTTTCGCTAGCGTCGAGCGTATATCCCACTCTGACACAACAGTTTTCGGTATATCTCTGCAACATTGGCTATTAAGAATTAGGATTGATGGCTCGAGAAAATCATGTTCGTAATAATCTTAGTGTGCTATTCTCCAAGCCCATAAATGAGAAGGGTAAAGGACCTTGCGACGGATTACTAAAAAGGAAAGATAAAGCTATATTGATATCTTATGTGTAAATAAATTATTATGTAAGAATCCTGTTGAAAAATCATTGCTTAACAAGCTGAGGGATTCGCTTCAACCGACGATGACTAGATTGGGCACGAGCTTTGCCTCTACGGGCCTGTCCGCAAACTTTTGGACTAGCCTTGCGCTGACACTATCGATAGCAGCTGGGATTGTATATGCTCTGCCTGCCTTTGGTTTAGACATCCCCTGGTACTATTCTGCAGTTATGGGCGGCGTGCTACTCTTGATTTCCGGATTCTTTGATGTGATCGACGGCAATGTTGCGCGCGTCACAAAACAGACATCTAAAAAGGGTGCGTTTCTTGATTCGTCGTTTGACAAGATATCCGAAGTAATCATTTTCGCCGGAATCGCTTTTGGTAACCTTGCAAACCCGTTCTGGTGCTTGGTTGCACTTGGAATGTCGTTACTTGTAAGCTATACAAGGGCACGGGCCGAGTCACTTGGAGTGGAGCTTAAGGGGATTGGCATAGGCGAGCGCGCCGAGCGACTTCTGATCCTAGCAATAATAGGTATGATACCTATTGGTCCTTATCCAGACCAAGCAGCTATGAACTGGGCAGTGATAATAGTGTCAATAGCGGCAGGCATCACACTAATACAGAGGATAGCGGCTACTGCAAAAAAATTGTCTTCTATCTGAGCTTGCCTGCGGTGCGCCTGTCAGACTCCGACCTTACTTTTACGATGCCCCTGTGAACTGCACATGATACACAATAAAACTTGACATCCGTAGACAAGGGTATGTACGCGCCTTGTGCTCTCAGTTCCTTGGCAAGTGTAGGCTCTACAAGCGTTATCCTTCCTGTCACTTTCTTGGCCTTGTCGCGTGGAACTAGCGCCCCACACTGACTGCAATGTACTACGCCAGAACTGCCCTTGCCGCCTTTTGATCGCCCTCTGCTAGCTCTCTTCTTTGGCATATCGCGATTAGGTCGTCAGCCATCCTTTAAATCTTGTGTTTGAAATTGCATAATGCAATACAATCGCAGTTTTGTCATTGCAAGAACAGGGAAAAACGTCCTTCCTCGACCTACCTGTAAGTCTATCTGGGTTATAATTTTTGTGTAGGTGTATTTGGGAGACATTGACAAGGCCAAAATATCAAAATCCACGCTCAAAAGTGGTTGCAGCCAGGAAGGATTCGCCAAGCTTGAAGACAACGATACCAGAGAAGATAACACATTCGATGCGCCTGCAAGCTGGTGATTCTGTAGAATGGGTCTGGGTGACGGAGGGATATAGCTCATCGTGTAAGGTTGTAAAAGTAGCTACTGGTTAATGCGTATAAGAAATATTATATATACTCATTCTATAATGGTAAGGAGAGGAATGCTTTCTCCACAGGAAATCACCAAAGCTTTTGTAAAACTTGGCATTGAAACTGAAGAGAAGCGAGATCTCTTGGTGCCAAAGGATTTTGGCATTGAACCGAAACCCGCAGCTGTGAGGGATATCCATATTACTGACAATACGTCTTCTCAAGAGTCAGAAGATGCCAACTTGGGATGAGCTTCTACTAGAAATTCAAGGCAAAGGAACTACCTTCGATATTATTAGACGCAGAGAGCTTGAAAGAGTTGCTCATCTTACTGGAAGAAATGTAATCCTGTACTATTCTGGTTGGCTTCAAAAGCCCATGCTAGGCGGCATCTTGGCGGGGATTAATGACAATGACAAGAACGGGTTCATGACTACGATACACGGTCTTAAGCGCGAAAAAGGGTTGGATATTATTCTACATACTCCAGGGGGGGAAGCAGCCGCTACCGAATCGCTAGTTGATTATCTTCAACAGATGTTCAAAAAGGATATTCGTGCTATTGTACCGCAGTTGGCCATGTCTGCAGGAACCATGATCGCTTGTGCATGCAAGAGTATAGTGATGGGAAAACAGTCAAGTCTTGGTCCAATAGATCCACAAATTGCTGGCGTAGCAGCTCACGGCATTGTTGAAGAATTCGATACAGCTTACCTGGAAATTCAACGCGACCAGCGCAAGATTCCACTTTGGCAACCGATTATCGCAAAGTACACTCCGACACTGATCGGGGAATGCCAGAAGGCCATCGACTGGTCAAATGAAATGGTCAAGAGCTGGCTTTCGACTGGGATGTTTAAGGATTTGGAGCAAACTGCGCGCGACCAACAGGTAAAGCGAGTGATGGACACCCTTTCAAGTCACTCTCTCACTAAATCACATAATCGACATCTTTCTGCACAAGGCTGTATTGACATCGGTCTTAACGTAGAGTGGATGGAGTCAAATCAGGATTTGCAGGATGCTATCCTGTCGGTTCATCACGCAGCTGCTCTTACTATTACAAATACTAATGCTATCAAATTGATAGAGAATCAGGAAGGAAAGGCATACATTCAGACCGCAAAGATTGATGTTATTCCTGCGAGATAGGTTTCTCTCAATGAGATAGGAACAGCAATCAATCTTCAGGGACTTGCACGCTCGTTATCGATGCTCCTACTTGAACGCTATAAATGGGAAAACCTGATCTATCGAATTTTTTCGTTGCAAAAACCTTGGTTACATATGGCTTTACTAAAAGTATTTGGTCGATGGTAGGTACGTAATAGACTTGGATTGTCGGTTCTATCATGTCAAATTCAATGGGCTTGTCCTTCAGAATATCTTCAGCTTTCACCGTTTGATCCGCTGATGGTTCATGCCTTTCAATGATTCCCTCGACCATTGAAAGAGTTTGGATGCTGAATCCGACTCCTTGCTCTTCTTCACTTTTCACCCCCTCAATCATTCGGGTTATAACAGGTTTAGCTTTTATTACAAGTTCTGTGCCTCGAATTTTGCACTTCAGCCACCCTTCAAATAGCACTCTATAGTCTAAGGTTCTTACTTGACCATCTTTCTCAACTTTGGAATTATCTGATGTCATTAATGTAATAATCATCTCCACCCCTATAATGGAATACTACAACTTTTTCTCCAAAAAATCTATGACGCTTTCTTATCACTTTAGGTTTGCAGATTTCGATGGTATCCGTTTCTAGTCTTGCTACGTGTAGAATGTTTTCCTTTCTGTAGGTTGCACTGCCTTCTGCTTTAATCGGCAATCCAAGCTCGTCATTGGATTCGGACATTAGTTGACTAGCCTTTTATCTCGTAGATATCTATAAAGTTCTTGTCCTTTTTGACAAGATATTCCTTGCCTTTGTGCGTAAATGGATAATACCGACCTTCACTCATCCTTGATCTCTTAAAGTGAATCTTACCATCTGGTTCCACATATACAGGAGTACCACTCTCTTCGAGCAACTTCGAAATGATTAGCTTGCTTATGGTCTGCCATTGCTGATCTTGATCCGAACCCGTGGTAACCGACTGCAATTTGATGGTTTGTTGCTGAACTATTTTGGGGTTCTTCTGGACGATTTCAAGCTCTGACATTTGATATTATCTAAGCTCCTTAGGAAATATCAGTTACCGATCCACATAGATTAAGGTTGCCATTGTCAACAATTTCTTGACCCCAGCATCCTCAAACATCCATTTTAGGTGGTTATTGATAGGAAATGGAAGTTTGCACCGTTTATTCCAACCTAGCCTACGCCGACATTCCCCTTAGTAGAGGTATTGCTAGTTGTTGACAGACTAGGCTTCGCTTTCTGCCTTTTTACTGCCTTTGTTCGTGTAGAGAGATCCTTATTCAATAACAACTTTGACAGCGTTATTGATGATCTAGTTAAAGTCCATCAAGTCAAGGTTGAACCTCTAAGGAAAAAATGAAGAGTAGGAGCTAACACTTTGCTTGCTTGGCTTCCTTCTCTATCTCGTTAGCCTTTTTGACTACCTGCTGTTCGAAGGTATTAGTCTGGCGCTTTAGCGCTTCTGCATCCTGGATGATCGCCTTCTTTGGCATGTCTTTTGGATAGTGACGTCCATCTTTGCGGGTTCCCCATGGTGTCATAACACTAGAAAATTGCTAGTTCGTCACAGTGAATGATTCCTCAAAGACTTCAAAGAGGTGTTCCAAAGTGGTGTGTGTCCCAAATAGCAATGTTTAAAGTCGGAAATGGCGGCGGCAACCCAAATGTCTGATGAGATAGCTCAAGTACGAAGAAGTATCCGACTGAAGCGCCAAAGACTACAGAAAATAAGCAAGCTCATGCGTGTGCCAGTAAGAAATCAAACTGAAGATGAAAAGGCTACGACAGACATGCTGGCATTATATGCAGAGTTAATGGAAGAGATGTATAGGGAAATCGAATTGTTGTATATCGCATCACACATGCATAAATCATACCTTGGTGAATTGATAAAAATAATCATATCATTGACCGAGATACAGTCTGATCCAGCTCGTAGGCAAAAAATCCTAACCGAATTGAAGAAAGTGAGTCGAAAATACTAAGCATTGACAGTATTTCCTTCTTTGTTAATATAGAACCGTTTGCATTGTTAGAACATCAATATCAGAGCTTCAGGCGTTTCTTGAATTTGTCAAGTAGGGAAGGCTCATCGTCGTCCTTGTCAATATCCTGTCCTGGCAATGGCTCAATTTCTGTCGTAGTTGTGGCAGGTTGCTCAATATTGTAACCAGCATTTTCGAGCGCTTCAGCGATAATCTTTTCAATCATTGTGCATACAGGACTGATCTCGCTCCAGCCTTTATCGTAGGATTCCGTCCGATAACTGAAAGGAACCGTATCCGTCTCATGATACTTCAGGTTGGGATCAGAAAAGTCAATCATGGGAGTTTTTACTTCGAATGGCATCATCCCCATTTGGGTCGCTTGGTATCGTGTCTCCACATAGTAGAAGCCACCCTGCAAGACGATGTATTCAGGATCGTACCTTCCCCAAGCTTCAAGGAAATTGACTGGCCTCCGAACGGTAACTATGCCTTTAGCTGGATCAATCTGCTTGCCTGGCGACAAATATCGAAGTGGCGGATTTCCGTCACTTCTAGGACCGTGGTAGAGCTTGCGAAAATCTTCAACCAAGGCTTTAGGCAGGACAATAAAATGATGTGTGCTTTTCTTCTTTTCTTCCTCTGTCATTTCATAAATGCGCTTTCTGGTGGCAGGGTCGAGCGTTACATAGTCGACAAGAGTATCTAATATCGGTAGGGCTTTGTAGTACCCCTTATTGTCCATCCAATGTCAGGGCGTTGTGATTGAACAGTATTTGGCATCGCTTGAGATTTTCTGACGGATGAAGAAGTTGAATCTTCTGATCTTCTTGCCTGTCTGCTGAACAAATTCGACAAACGTAATTACTTTGTATGTCGGTTTTTCCTTTCTTGGCTTCTTTACGGTATTTCATAAAGCCAGTAATGGCGGCTATTACGCTGCCACCCGCGGCAATCCCGCTCAGGATAATTATGATCAGTGAATTGTTATCCGACGACAATCATGCTTTCCCACGCAATACTAAGGCTTTCAGTTTCACACCCATTGCTTCAAAATCAAACATGACTTTCATAGGTCTGCCTTGGTCATCGAACTTTACCACTAGACTGTTTACCGTGCCAAGCCAAAGTTCCATTGGTATCTGTTGAACATCACCCTGATCGGTCATTGCCTTTATTAGCGCAATCTGCTTCCGTAATTCAAAAATGCCCGAATTGATCCTGTCTGCCATCCGTCCTCCGACTATAGTTCCGATGCAACTCAGTGAATAGTAAACATCTTGAATTTTCATGTTAACGGCGGAGTCATCTAGGTTCTCCTTTACCATCAGAGTCATTATAGCCTGCACCGTCTCATTCAACCTCGTCTTGTATAGCAGAACTTCTTTTTGTTTCGCGCTTAGTTCGGTAACCAATTCTTAATTGTATTAGATGCCTGAGCGATAATATACATTATGTCAGAAGCGTAAAACCGGCAGAGGGCCTAACTTGAAAGATCAAAGCTCAGTCAAGCACCCGCCAATGTCCTAGGCGTAATTTGTTTCAATTTATCTTCAAGACCTTTCAAAATTCTGCCGACAAAGTTTGAATGATCAATTGTGAAATGCTTATTCATTTTGCAGACTCCCCTTGGTTCATGAAGGGCTTAGAACCTCCGGTCCCGGTAATTTCAGCAAGCTAGCTGTATTTCTTTATGGATGTGCTTGAACTAAGGGGAGGGTAGGAAATACGCGACTGACGAGGCCTGCTGCTTTGTCCTTGCTGCCTACACTCCCCTTGGTTCTACCGTCCCATCGCCCCTAACATCTATGACAAAACGGGCCACAAGACTAGGGTTTGACGTCGATTTTAAGGGAGTTAATGATGGTCAAAATTGCTCAATGCACTCCTGTAATTGTCTATTTGAGACTTTGACATCCCTTTCCGCTGCATCGCCAATCTAGTCGTCGCAGCTGAACCAGTATGCTTTTGGACACCCCCGATAGTCCAAGAGGGCATGAATATCATCGTTGAAGATGCTAGCATCCGGAAGTTCTACAAATGGTTGACTATCGGGGGTGTATGCTCCGGAGCATTTTCTGTTTTGTGCTCAAGGTTGTGGAGTCCCAGCTAGTTCTCAAATAAATGGGGCTGGTCAAGGACAAGAAACGACATATTCTTGTGTTGGAACTACGACTACTTCATCCAAGTAAACCGTGATGGAATTTACGGATGCCGTTAGATCTCCCATAATCGTCACATCAGGGATGTTCGTATTTCCAGTCCCACATGAGATCTGTATTCCGTCACGATAAAATGCTTGGGTTGTACCTACGTTAATTACTGTGGCGCGATGCCATTGTCCATCTAGTGGGAATGATGAAGTTCCTAAATTCATTACAGCACCAAATTGCGGATTATAGGGCCCGCCTACAAGTGGAGAAGGTGGGCCCCATCCTCTAAGGACTTCCCCAGTTCCAGCACCAGCAGATCCTTTGTACCAAAAGCTGTAGCTGTATGTTGTACTACCCAATGTATAGTATTGATAGACATATCCTATTTGATCGTTAGATGTGGTAATAATCTTGAGTGAATTAACGCCGGAATGTTTATCCTCAGAGGTTACAAGAACTTGGCCACCAAACTGCGAGCCGGTAGAGCCCCATGATCCTCGTGGTTCGGGGGCATTGACAGTGAGTGATCCACTCTCAAAGCTACTATCACCAACTACATTTATTGTAGAAGCCTCGCCAAATACCACGTAAATGATTTCTTTTGCAATCGCGTCATTTGTGCTCCAACTCAGGGTGAAACCATCAGCATCAAACGACTGCATGCCAGCTTCGGCATTTATTATGGTGGCGGGACCGGATAACTGTTCAGTCGCCATCCTAATCGTCTTGGACGGAGTCAGCGACCGGGCAGTGATTGCGTCATTGGCATTATCTGTGTCTCCTGCGAAAACTGCTTCCTTGTTAAATCCATCGGTTGAACCGATTGATATGCGATTATGACTCTGAACCGTCGTTGCAGCAATATTATTGAAACTTGCGAACAAGCCACCCACCGGCCTAAAGCCGACACCAGTAATAGCTTGAGTCACTGGTGCACCAGCAATGGTCTTGTCGATTTTTCCTACATTGTAAAGACCTCCCTTCAATGCAAGGTAATACACCTTGTCAGCTGCAGCGGGAGGATCGACCCAATTCAGCGTGAAACCGTCAGAGTCTAATGATTGCAAGTCAGCTTCGGCGTTCACGGTGCCGTCGGACGGAGTGAGCGCGACTAGTACCCGATTTGACTTTTCATACCTCCAAGTATCCATCTTTGGTCTGCCATCCTCGCTGGTGACGGCTATTGCTGCCCGTTTGGTGGGCGAGGATGCAAGCCCATAACTGATGTATGCATCGGCACTCATTGAAGTTTCAAGCGTGTTGCCCGCGTGCATTAGCATAACGAAATCTGGTTTGAATCCAACACCCGACACAACCTGAGCACCCGCGGAGGTTGAGGCTGAGAAACTTGAAACCGCAGCATTCGTTATCTCACTACCACCTAACGCAATATAGTTAATAATTCTGGCAGACGCGTCGTTTGTAGTCCACTGGATGGTAAATCCGTCTGAGTCCAAAGAAACCAAATCTGCTTCAGCAGAGATTATCGGATTACCAGAGTTGAGGATCTTGAGCAATTTTGAGCCAAAGGCCCTCCCAGTGTTGGAGCTCGCTGAACCATCGTCTGATTGGACGCCAATGGTTCTGGAATTAGACGGGCCTGCAGTAAAGCCGATGGCCATGTTGTACGTGTCAGAAGAACCGGTGGTCATGGTTTGACCAGTAGTGTACAAGATCACAGCTTTTGGTTGGAAACCTACGCCCACAACACTTTGACTGACTGGCGCGCCCGCGGTGGACTTTGTGAAGGTTCCAGCCTTTATCAAGAATGTTTCAAGAGTTGCGTCGCTAAAAATTCTTATCACTCCAGCCGCATTGTTGGGGAAGACTGCTAGAAGTTCCTGTTGAGAATTAGAACTCGGAGCATAATAATCACCTATGAAATGCGTAGGTTCATTATTTTCGATGTTGGTTGAAGAACCTGCAGAAAGCGGACCGACTTGCCAATTAGATGAAATAGCACAATCCGACTCCAAGTGACAATGGTAGTCAAATGTCTGCCAAGCAAAGTTATCTTGATCATTTCTTCGGTCAAGCGCAACTACGTGGTAAGCACTGTCTCGAGATGAGAAGACCAGAAATGGAAGAAACTGATCTCTGAACAAACCACCGTCGTTGACGATATTGACTGCACTAAAACTGCAATTGCTTCCTGATGTGATGCACGCTGTAATTTTCACGAACTTCACGTCTGTAAGCGTCGTACTGCTGAAGTCCTGTACCGCTACTCCTAGATTGTTACGGTTATCAACAGATATGGAGCCGAAAAGTGGAGTTGTAATTCCCGACGTCAATTGAGACGTCGGGTCCCTGGCTCCAAGAACGCAACCAAAATCGGCGTGACAAACTGGATTTTCCCCTAGGGGAGTGGGTGACCTGGTAAGCGTAACAACAGTCTGCAATGTATCAAATGATTGACCGTTATCAAACGACCTTCGCATTTCGATTGCCGCACTGTTTGCTGTGGTCGGGTCGCCTAAGAGATGCGTCCAAATTACGTATATGACACCGTTCGCGCCGTTAACGTTGGAATTAGCCGCGATATTACAACCGTTTACTTCCCTAGCTGTCATGGGATCGATGCCTGAAAGACCACTGCCAAGTTCGAGTTCTGGACCTGCAGTAGGCAGTATTCGCTTAAACATTATTCTATAAGTAGTCGCATTATCGTTCTGGGCCTTGTAGATGTTGTCAATTTTCGCCCAGCATGCATACAGGTTGTTTCCTGAAGCAACGAGCCAAGGCTTATCCACTCCCACACAATTGGTATTTGTATCTACGCAAGTAGCTGATGATATTGGAGTTGCCGATTGCCATGTGAAACCGTCATCAGTTGATGTCGAATAAAAGATACTGTTAACAGAGCCATTGACAACGGGATCACCAGAAAACGCGACACAACCTGAGTACCAAGTATTTCCGATGACAGCCAAAACCGGATCCGCAGAGAATATGTTGCCCGGCGGCAAGGGAATAAAACCTTCGTTTGCTACAGGGATGCCCCAAGAAGCCCCTCCGTCCAAACTTGTAGAAAATCTGCAGTTGCTACGAGAAGTGTTGGGATTCACATCAATGTACGACGCGATTGCTCTCTTTGGCGAAAAGGGGGAATCTAAAACAAACGCCTCCTTTTTCGGAGAGCCGTTAGCTATATCTTTGCTAACTAGAGGTGGATTGCCAAAGTTCTTAAAAATAGGAGCCGACGCATACGCTGAATATATTGTCGGCAGGTTTGAACAGATGAGAATTGCCGAAAACATGGCGGCCAGTATACCTAAGTTCGATTTCTGCATCTTTGTTCGCGGTAAGAAATAGGGGCCATATATATAAGATTTCCCTAGGCGGGATATCTAGAAGATAATGCCGTGAAAAAGGATAATAGCAAGGACACGCCAAAGGTCTATGGTATGACGAAGGGCAGGCTCATAATAGCGGTCTCTTTAGGCTGCGGAATTCTAGCCGTAGCGCTTGGAATATTAGTCAATAGCCAAAATACTGCTACTGCAAGCACAAAAGAGACGGTTATTATCACCGCTCGAATGGTCGCCCCAAGTAACGCCGATTCAAGAATCATTTCAGCTCTTTTGCCGGTTTCTATACCTTTAGACAAGAGTATTGTCGATAAGAATGCAAAATTGCAAGAGATTATTTCTGGAGCAACCAACGCTTCCAAAGCGTTCAGAGAAGTGATGCAAACGTATTACACCTCCATGCCAAGAACTGAATTCGACTCCATGAAATTGTCACTTCCAAACCAAGACAAGATTGTAGTTACGAATGTTCAAGTAGGAACACCTGCAACCAACGCAACCGCTGCAACCTCAACGTTTGAATCGACAATTCAAGTACTTATCCCCATCGAGTTCGATGGTGCCTTTTACTACATAACTGGAACATACGCTTCTCCGTAGCAGAACGGGAAGCAGTAAGCCGGACTTTCTCATTTGCTCATGTCTTCCCAGACGTAAGCCGTCAAGATCGGTAGTGTACGTCTTAGCAGGAATCGGCACTGCAGCTGTGCTCGTACTGATCTCTCTGTTAGTTATTCAGGGACAGAACAGTTCGGCATTGAATCCGGGTAAAAGCATAAACCTGACCGATGCGTCGGTCACAAATGGCTTCTTTATGAACATTTGCGGAGAGGAGGATAATCCAGACTTCATTGGTAGTTCACGGAATCCGCTTATGGTAAAACAGGGACAGCCACCGGCGATAATACAACTCTGCATAATAAGTACAAACACTAAAGAAATAACATGGCAGCTTTCTGCAGCAGACCCACAACACTTGAATAAAGATCCTGCGAACGGAATTCATGTCAGCCTCGACAAAAGCGCTCTCGTTATCCCAGCTTATTCCGGAAAAGTAAGTGATCTCCAAATGGGGCAGGGAATAACAGATAAAATAGATGTCCTTGTGAGTGCAGACGAAACTTCCAGCACTGGACTTCAAAGCGTCATGATACTTGCTACGGGCACAGACTTCTACTTTGGATATTCGTTCGCGGTCGATGTTCAGAAATAGCGCATCCAACTAGGCGGACCAATGCATTCGAGACTCGCTAGCGTGAACTGCCGTTAGCTCCTATCCTTTTGAAGCCATCGCTCTCGCCGACCAAAGCTAATCCGAGTATTAGTCGTGGAACGTAACAAAATCACTGTGATACTTCAGTTTTTCAATATATCCGTCTAATGAGGTATTATCCAATTTTGACCCTGCTTTAGGATTTTTTCTAATTCCCTTAATACCCAGGCCCCTGAGAAACAAGAATTTGTTGATAATTTCGTGCAAAATAAAGACGGCTACACGATAATCATCCTCAGAAATTGGCTCGTCGCTACCTCGCGTGCCGCTATGGGCAAATGTCGACCTTTTTCCATAAAGGTCTTTAATTTTCTTGTTGAGTTGTATTCGTTCATCAATTTCTCTTCTTGGTGTTGACGACCTAGTAAAAGTTCTAGATCCACTATAATCTAAAATGTAGGATGCCCTCGACGCCAACAATAAAGTAACCCTCTCGGCAATCTTGTATTGTATATTTTCTTTTGGTCCATCACCAATTAACAATTCTTCCAATGCGATCATGTGAAGGAGAAATCGGACATGGAGTGGTGTCGATTCGTCTATCATGCCGGTTAAAGATATTACATCAATAATTGCTTCATCGAGTTCGCTATCGTTATTGTGCTGGCTCAACATTTCTGTAAAAATTGCAATCTTGTCATCCTGCTCCTTTACCCTCTTTACCTTGGGAGGTCTTACACCACGAGTCGAAAAGACGATATTATCAGTATTGTGAACCATGACGAAGCAATTGCATGTTGTGTCCGTTTCTGCGACGTATAGACTGCGACCGGTTATAGTGTCATGACCATGAAAAGACCGCGTATTAGCTCCAAAATGATGTGAATACTGGAATTGAATAATATTCATACTCAGTTTCATTCTTGAGAAAGCGTCATGACTCGCCTTATGATATCCTATGCCTTTGATCGCAATTTGGATGAAGATACTTTTCTTGTTAAAAGCATCTTGGGTATTCCGTTGAAATTGGTCTTGTATGGTTGCGGGTAAGTCCTGGAATTCGTAGAGTTCGCCATAACCGATCCTTTAACCCGTTGGGAACTCTTCGAGCCAATCAACAGGAAAATAGAATTTATAGTCTGAGGGTTCTGCGAATATTGTATCATTAATGTGACTTCTTGTTTGTTCGGTTGTCCATTGAGAGACATCTAATTTACTGCCAATCACACCCCTTCTTAGATACTGGAAGTAATCGTGGATATCTTCCAAAGAGAAATATCCACCAGCAGGCTTGATTCTTGAAAGAATAAGAAAGAATTCGTTGGAGTATTCTGCAAAAAGCTCTTCAGCACCCCAGGTGCCTTCTTCCCACTTTAGGAATTCAATAATTTTCCATGCGCATTCATGAACTTTGCGACGTTCGGATTTATCCAATGAGGTACGATTGTAACGCGCGATTATAACCTTGGCTCTTAAGGATAACAGAATTTATCGATCAAGATAATTCTCCTTTGGGTCCTATCTTAATTATATAGGATGTCAGTTAACCATTTTCGTGGCGGACCTTCTCATTGGCACGTCTGGATGGTCTTATTCAGACACAAGCGATAAAGGCGGATGGGTCGGCTCATTTTACCCGAACAAGTCAATCAAGAAACTGCCATATTATTCCAAATTCTTTAACACCGCAGAGCACGACGCCACATTCTATGAAAAGTACTACCGA
>DASYSB010000028.1:0-10690 GCA_036003785.1 Nitrososphaera sp. | reverse complement strand
AGTCGCCAACGCTTGAAGGCAACACAAAATAAGCTACACTATGTTTACGTTAAACCCGTAGACATAGCTACCCTTCTCAAACCACGACGCCTGCACCTGCAGCTCGTAATGGCCCTTGCCGAGGTTGATAAAGAACTCATTATTTACATCATAGGACTTGCGCAGCAGCTCAATATTCCCGCCATCTACATTCCTCGCAATCACCTTCATGCCTTCTGCAGTCCGGTAGTCACGGGAGTCAAATCTGATGTGAGAGCCACTCGCAAGTGGTATCGGTTCGGTATTGTTTGCTTCGTACTGCGCCACCGACTTGCTTGAATCTTCATCTCCCTGCAGCACTACAAGTAATATCTCCGGAGTTTGAGCCGACGCAGCAGCCCCGGTTGAATTGTTGTTGTTAGTTGCAGAAGGTAGCGAACCGCCAATAACATTAGGAGCTAACAAGTATAGAACACCGACTATTACAACTACTGCACCAATAGCAGAAGCGGCTATTATGCCCTTCGTGCTTTCCACACAATATATGGCGTTTCAAAGATTATTTAAGAGATATCTGTATAGGCTCTATAAAAAACTACAGTGCTGAACGTATGGCAAAGCGTGTTCTAACTATCGCTTAACGGATGCGCCTTTAATCTCGCTCAAAAAGCCGTAAAAAGTGACTTCATGCTCCTTCTGGCACTTGGCGCAAACAAGCCTAGTCGACTGAGCATTGTTGCCACCTACAACTCGATCGATATATTCTATTGTTTTGCCACAGTTGCACTGGAATTTTCTGGGTGCCAAACCAGTGCTGGATTGTTATAGCTGCTATTATGTTTTTACAGATAAGGTCAACATCTGTTCATCCTCCTGTCATACGCTTCGATTATCTTTAAAAGCGCCTCATCTTCTTCCTTTACTGCAACAAGAAATTCTTCAAAATAGCCATTCTTTTTTTAGCGCCTTGACGGTTTTAATAAAGTCCCCAATATGTGCTTCTTCCATTTCCTTAACCTTCGGTACGAGCGACCGCTATTTCATGAGCCTTTTCTGCCGCGCACATCTGTTTTTCCTAGCCGGCTATGCTATAGAATAATCCTTCGCATGGAAATAAAGTCGTAGCATGTTTCCTCTGTGGCATGGCGTCTAATTTTTTCTACGCTGTAGGGGCTATCACCGTGACAAGGTGTTGAGTCGCCTCCGGTACAATCTATGACGAGCTGGACATTGTAGTGATTTTCCGCCAAGCACTGAGTAATCACGGCTTCACTGTCTATGGTTTTACCGACCCTGCTCCAGCACGAGCTTCAAACCCTCGCCAAGGATTATGCCCTTGTAATATCAGATGTGCGGATGCCGAAGATCAATGGCTTTGAATTCGCGGCGAGAAAGCCGGACGCAAAGATAGTTCTCATGTCGGCCTTTTGAGTGACCGATGACCGATTTTAAGTTTTCGATGCCCGCTGAGGTGATCGACTATCTCGAAAAGCCAGTCGACATCAAGACCCTTGTGAAGAAAGTCAAGGGCGAGATAGCTAACTAAAAATTATTATCCATGCACCTGATTGCAGAATAGTGGCCGGCCGCAGAAAAACAACAGAGACCAGCAACTTTGGAGTGTCAAAGCGCGAGGGTCACGACTCTTCAAAATTTTATAGTCGTAAGCTTTATCACAATAACAAAGACGAAATCAGCGTAGGCAGCCCAGAAAACACAGTGCCACCCGAATACGTTGACAGAGTATTGTGTAAGAGCAGCGAAAAGATGAGTGAGCTACCTGATTCCTGCATCCACCTTGCAGTGACTTCACCTCCGTACAACGTCGGCAAGATCTATGACCAGGACCTAACACTTGGAGAATACAGACAGCTGCTCAAGGCTGTATTTTCAGAGGTGTCACGTGTACTTGTGACCGGCGGTCGAGCTTGTGTCAATATGGCCAACCTTGGAAGAAAGCCGTACATCCCCCTTCACAGCTACGTGATTGAAGACATGCTCGATATCGGACTCCTGATGAGAGGTGAGATCATCTGGAACAAGGGCTCCAGCGCCGGCGCGTCGACAGCTTGGGGGAGCTGGCAGTCGGCTGCAAACCCGTCTTTGCGCGACATCCACGAATACATTCTGATATTTTCAAAAGGCTCGTTTTCCCGCGCTGCCAACGCCCGACAGGACACGATAAGCAAAGAGGAATTCTTGTCATATACGAAAAGCGTGTGGGAATTTCCCGCCGAGTCTGCAACCAAGGTGGGCCACCCTGCGCCATTCCCGATAGAGCTTCCTTATCGGTGCATCCAGCTTTACACTTTTCGGGGTGATTTCGTGCTCGATCCCTTTTGTGGCGTTGGCTCAACATGCGTAGCCGCCCTCAAAGCCGGTCGGCACTTTCTAGGCTATGACACAAAACAAGAATATGTCGACTCTGCGCTCAGCCGCATTAGCAAAGAAGATATGACATGACTTGCATATAGTCGCATGCTAGAGAACGAAATCGTATATTTGAAGTACCATGACCTCGAAGACATGCTCAAAGTGATAATCTATTCTGCCCAGTCGATGCTAGGAGTCATTCCCATGCTCTACCACATTAACCACAATGGCAGACACGTCCTGTTTATCCAGACAGGGACTGTAGGCGGTGTGACAGTTCATTATGTCGTACAGAATGAAAAGCCATCCAAGAAATTCATCCAGTTAAAGAGACTATCTGGCGAGTACACATTCATAGATGGTCTCGGCACAGATTCGCAGTCGCTATACGTCCCTATATTGCAGCTGGAAAAATCGACACTTTCGTTTCCCGCATGATCTTTTTTTATTTCTGTGGCCTTTTTCGGAGTCCCACACTGCCCTAGTGTCCCATACCATAAACGTAAGAACATACAAGAAAAAGTTTTAGGACAAGACCTCATACACTATTACATCAGATCCAAAAAACCGCGCAGAAAACTAAAACCTGCAAACGAGGTTTCAGAAGGCGACATCAACGCGCTAATGCAAGCCATAAAGGACTTTGATGGTTACCCGAAGCTAAGAGACCTTGGCAGGATTGTTGACTCGCTCACCCCGCTCCAGATAAATGTCATCGTTCGATATCTGGAAAGATCTGGTGCAATAGTCATAGACACCGAAGGGTACATTGTCTGGGCCCGAAAGGAACAGTCTCAACTGACTCTTGGCGAAGTGGCTGAGATGAGCGGCGACCTAAAGGAATACCTTGCTAAATACCATGAATAGAAGATTCTAGCATACCAACCCGCGACTCGTCGATATTGGTAGAACGACATCGTAGAGTACGAAGATGTGTAGCTGAAATACAAAACCACTGAGAAAGGTCTCTACTTCATAAGAGCTTACAACGGAATAGGAGAAATGGTCTCGCGGAAGACGTAAACAACTTGTTTTCATACATGGTTTTTATGTTGGCTAGCCAGACCGTCAAGTGTTGAAGCCGATCACTTCAGATCAGATGTATCGCATTGAAGAGAACGGCCATTCTATTCTTGGCATGCGCCGATTCCTTATGATGGAAAACGCTGGTCATGGCGTGGCTGATTTTGTCGCCTTCAAATTCAAGAACCTAAAGAATAGGAGAATAGTCGCGGTTTGCGGCACCGGAAACAACGGGGGCGACGGGTTTGTCGCGTCGCGCCACCTTGCGGGTTATGGCCCAAAAATAACGGTAATCTTGCTTGGGATCCCCTCTGACCTGAGGAGCGAGGAAGCAAGGCTCAATTGGGGTATAATCGAGAAGATGGACTCGATCGAGATAATATTTGGTAAAGAGCTCACAGATGAAGAAAAGAGCCGGATTTCCGGAGCCCACATTATCTTGGACAGCATATTTGGCACCGGCATCAAGGGCGAAATTCGCGAGCCATACACGTCTGCGATAGACGCGATAAACAAGTCCAAGGCATACGTCTTGGCAGTTGACATCCCGTCAGGCTTTGACCCAAACACAGGACGGATCCACGAAAGGTGCGTTAAGGCAGACGCCACGATTACCTTCCACCGGCCTAAAGTTGGGCTTGCAAAGGGCCGAAAACACACGGGCCCGGTGCACGTGGAGTGGATAGGCATACCGCCTGAGGCGGAATCAGGTGTAGTATGATGAAGCCGACAATCCTTCAGATACCTGTAGGCCAAATGGCTAATTTTACCTATGTTATAGCGGACGAGGAAAGCGGCGATGTGGCCATCATCGACCCTGCGTGGGACCTGGACAAAATATTCCACACACTAAAAAAGAACGGTTGGCGCGCAAAGTATGTCATCAACACTCACACCCACTTTGACCATGTCCTCGGCAACGAGCAGGTCGTAGAGGTGACAGGCGCCAAGATAGTGCAGCACAACAACTCGCAACTGAAAAAACACGTCGCAGTTTCTGACGGAGACGTGATCGAAATAGGAAGTGTCAGGTTGCGCGTGCTCTACACACCGGGTCACTCAAAGGACAGCATATGTCTCATGCTTGACAACCAACTGATTTTCACCGGGGACACTCTCTTTGTTGGAAACTGCGGGAGGACTGATCTACCTGGAAGTGATCCGGCAGAAATGTACCACAGCCTTTTTGACCGGCTGGCTAAGCTGGATGACAAACTAATTGTGTACCCTGGTCACAACTATGGCTCTACGCCAACATCTACGATAGGGCACGAGAAAAAGACAAATTACATGCTATGGCCTAGGTCAAAGCAAGAGTTTCTGGAATTCATGGCTGCCGGTGACTAGCTATGCATGATATTACTTCATCGCACAAACTCGCGATCAAAAGGTTAGCAACAAAAAATCCGATGTTTGTGTGCGTGATCTCGTACTCCGCCACAAGCGAAATTCCTGGACTGACGGTAGCAGGCGCAAACCCTGAGCTGGTGAAATATACTTCGCCGGCAGACGCCGAGTTCTTGTACTATGGCCGCTGCAAGTGCATAGATGCTGTCCCAGCAACTCCTGACGGCAAGCCAACGCCTGCGCTCATTACTCGCGCGGCTTTGCAGGAAGGAAATATTCCTTTTCTGATAGTGGACGCAGGGACAAAAGTCAAGCCTTCGATCCCATTCATGTCCTTTGGATTGGAGCCAGGGAGAAACATCATGGATGAAAACGCGATGGATTATTCAATGGTCAGCCGGGCGTTTGACCACGGCGAGCTGCTTGGAAAGCAGCTGGCCGCGCTATCCGATTTGGTGGTGATTGGGGAGAGCATACCCGGTGGCACGACGACTGCTTTGGCAGTGCTGAACGCGCTTGGCATAGACGCAAGATTCAAGGTGAGCAGCAGCATGCCGGATAACCCCCACGACCTGAAAAATAGGGTGGTGGCGACGGCAATGAAGAGGGCCGGCAGCGTAGGCTCGTCCTTTGAGGCAGTCGCGGCTTTCGGGGATCCGATGATGCCGTCCGTGGCTGGAATCGCCAGCGGTGTAGTGGCAGCGGGAGGCAGGGTGATCCTGGCTGGAGGCACTCAAATGTCTGCAATAGTTGCGATATTGAAGCACAATAGCAAACCATTAGACAGGCTATGTATTGGCACTACCACATATGTAACGAAAGATTCGTCTGCAGACCTCGCTGGCCTTGTCAGCGCTGTGTCAAGGCAGGTTCCAGTCTTGGCGTGCGACCTTCATCTGGGAGGTTCGATCAAGCCAGGGTTGCGAGCATTTGCAAAAGGTTTTGTCAAAGAGGGAGTTGGAGCAGGTGGCGCTTCAATTGCTGCTATGATAAAGTCAAAGGGCAGGATAAGCGGGAAAAGATTATTGAAGGCAATTGAAAAAGAGTACGAGACCTCTATAGAGTCGGCGCATCGCTAGCCGATTACGTTCTTAACGTCTGCGAACATCTGAGACATTACTTGCTCCTGCAGATTGTAAAAGTGCGACTTCATGCCAATGCCACTTTCAGAATCCGCTTGCTCCTGGATTGCCGCTATCAGATGAGGTGCCATCTTGTTTGACACTTGAATGTAGAACTTGCTCTTTATTCTGCCGTCCCGTGAAATGATTAGCTGGCTTTTGATGTCATGTGGGGCTAGCTGCCTTGCCCTAGCATCAATGGAATTGTACATGGCGACAAGAACTTCGGGTCTTACTCCTAGCTTGTCGTCCTCGATCGTAACGTGATATGTCGATACGCGTTCGTTTTGCATCGAATATGAATTTCGTATTGCAATAAAAACCGATGATAGAGCTCTAGCTCACCGTCTGGTCATAATGCCTTGATTTGAATTCTCCTCGATACATATGGGCTTGATGAGTCCAGAAAGCGCCATTCCTTGTCAGCAGCGCGAGTGATGCCTATCCTCGTAGTAGCGAAAATATGTGCAGGATCGCTGCCAAACTCGATATGAAGCTCTGATACTGGGTCGGTCATGTTGAGCCCGTTAAGAGAGGATGCTATGTTGAGAGCTCGTGTAAGCTTGCCGGGTCCAGAGGTTAGCGAAAGGCTATCATCGACAGGCCGGAACTGCCTCATGATCTCGATGCCTTCGACAGGCTCGAGCCCCCGTATGAGGATAGCACCTGCCTCTGTCCTGCTTGACCTTGCTGAGACATTTACGCAAAAGTGGTTGCCGTACGTGAAATAAACATACGCCCTTCCAACATCGCCAAACATTACCTTATTTCTGGCTGTCGGTCCCGCGCATGCATGGCTAGCCGGATCGTCACGGTAGCCGTACGCCTCGGTCTCGACTATAATGCCGGCGAGCCTAAAGACTCGACCATTCTTTCTAACAGTGTGCACAAGCTTTTTGCCTATGAGGTTCCTTGCCACTATTTCGGTGGGCCGCCGGTAAAACGAGCTTGGTGGGCAGCTCACAAGTAATCCTCCATGCTTTTGTCTTCTTTCTTAATCTCTTTCGCCAGCTTTTTCAGATCGGCTTCGAGCTTGGAAAGCAAGCTTTTGTTGTAAATGGCAGCTGCAGGATGAAAAGTCAGAAAATATTTCTGGCCTCCCTTTTTCACTATCTTGCCCCTGTTTGCAGTTATCGAGCCGCCTCCAAGAAGCGAAGAGTAGGCGGTCCTTCCAAGTATGCAGATCACCTTTGGCTTGATCAATGCAATCTCCCTGTCAAGGTATGGTCGACAAGCGGCCACTTCGTCTTCTTCCGGCATCCTGTTGTTCGGAGGTCTGCACTTTACTACGTTTGTAATGAACACCTGCGACCTTTCAATGCCCGCCTTTTCAAGCAAGTTGTCCAGGATCTTGCCGGCAGTACCGACAAACGGCCTGCCCTTTTCGTCCTCACTCCTGCCAGGGGCTTCGCCTATGAACATTATCTTGGCCGAGAGCTGCCCCTCGCCGGGTACAGCATTTTTCCTAGTCCTTGCTAGTTTGCATAGGGGACAGCCTCTCACCTCGTCTGCTATCTTTTCAAGCGAGTCGTCGTGCTTTTGCGCCGCCACGAAACTTCATCTCCTGAATGGCTTAAGAAGCATTGCCCTTCCTTCTTTTTACGACTCCCACTACGACAAGTACAATGCCGGCTACGATGCCATAGAGAGAATAAACGTATGAATTAGTGACAATGAAGCAGTTCCTCTCCATTTCTTCAAGTTTGCCCGGTGTCAGGACAGATCTGTCAACCAATGCCAGGTCAGAGAGGCATCTTTGTCCCTGAAAGTTAAGGTAAATGGCAATCACCCCACTGACTGCCAGGATTATTGCCCCAATGAAAGAGTACTTTGCAGCGTCGGCCAAGTCACTTTACGCCGGACCTGATCTGTCGGATTATATCAAGGATCTCATCTGCATCTTCTGCTTCGGGGTTTATCTCCAGATATGAATTCAGAAACTTCAGTGCCTCTGATGAGTCACCCTTTTTCAAAAGCATTATGCCCTTGTCTCTTATCGCGTCTGGGTTGTACCTGTCTATAGCAAGTACCATTTCGTTTGCAATGCTGTACCTGTCAATGTCTTGGGCCTCGTAGTAGCTCCCCTTTAGGTTGTTCAGCATCCTGATTATCACCTGCATGGGCGTCGCCTTTTCTACCAGTGCATGGGTTAGGGGTATGTTCTGCCGCGGATACGTTTGGTCTAGCAGACTTTTCAGCGAATAGTCGTCCATTATCCTGCCCCCATTGAAGGGATCAACAATGATCTCGCCGCTGTTGTCTTCAAGCACATGCTTTATCAAAAAGTGGCTAGGGAAATTCACCGGTTGCATTTTGAAATTCACTGCGCGAGCGATGCGCAGGTAAAGTATTGCAAGCGTAATGGGGATTCCCGTCTTGCGCTCAATGACGACATTAAGGTAGCTATTTAACGGGTTGTAATAATCATCGATGTTTGCCTTGAATTTGTGAACGTTGAACAGGTAGTCGTTTATTTTGTCTATTATCTGGGTCGGTCTGCGTGATGTGCTCGGATCCTTTTTGATTATCTGCGCCACCTCGTGTCCCATGGAATCTATCATGGAAAGGATAGCCGAGACATCAAGACCAGGGTAGGCTAGAATCCTCGATAGATGCAGTGCATAGTCACTCAGCCTGCCTGTGTCGTCAGATGACGTGATATCTTTGACGACGCTGCTTTTCCAGTCTTGGATAAGAGATTCGATGTTGGCGACCAATTGTATGTCTCCCAAGTAGCAGGCATATATTTATGTCAATAAGATAAGGCTAAGTTTAAAAATAAGCTAAAATTCCTTATCATAGAATTTTCTTTTTACGTTAATATGCTCCATTTTACAACAGGTCAAAATACGACTGGATTGGAAAAAATTAAACTAAATGCTTTTATTCGAACTTCCTAGCCTTCACACCTATGGCAGACGGTAAAGTGAAAACTCTTCTTAGCAACAAAATCACTTTGTTGGGTCTGGCTGCTGTAATTGCTGCGCTGGTGACCGTTAATTTCTCAGGCACTGCGCTTGCTTACGCGCCTGATGACCCTGCGGTGAAGTATCACTGCTTCCTCGATGAAGACGGAGACGGAAACTTGGATACAGTAACTGATGAAGAAACTGGAGAAGTGAATCTCGTCCCCTGTCCCATAGACTCTGGAGACAATGCATGGATGCTGACATCCTCTGCGCTGGTGCTCATGATGACTCCAGCAGGTTTGGCAATATTCTATGGTGGACTTGCAAGACAAAAGAATGCAGTCAACACGCTGCACATGGTATTCATAACTACAGGATTGGTCGCGATGCAATATGTGCTGTGGGGTTACAGCTTGGCATTCGGTCCGGATGCAGGAGGATACGGCTTCATAGGAACACTGGACTGGGCTGGCCTGAACAACGTATTACATGATGTGCCTTCCAATGCATATGGAGGCATAACCGGGTACACTATACCGCACGGAACCTATATGATATTCCAGATGATGTTCGCCATCATCACACCTGCACTGATCGTCGCTTCTGTGGCAGAGAGAATGAAATTCAGCGCTTTCATTATCTTTGTGGTGATATGGGCAACGTTCGTCTACGACTTCGCGGCACACTGGACATGGCAAATAACGGCAGCTGACAACTATGGCATGACTCCGGGGTACTGTGGCTTTGGCGGACCAGGTGGTGCGAGTGGGTTTGGAGGTTGTGTAGGAGCACTAGACTTTGCAGGAGGAACTGTAATCCACATCACATCTGGCTGGTCAGGGCTTGTTATAGCTCTCATGCTTGGACGCAGGCTCGGATATGGCAAGGTCCCGATGGAGCCACACAACATTTCACTTGTTGTGCTAGGTGCAGCGTTACTGTGGACCGGCTGGTTCGGCTTCAATGCAGGCTCTGCAGCTGCGGCAGCGAGTAACGCAACAAGCGCATTCATTGCGACTCAGATCGCGACAGGCATGGCAGCAGTAACTTGGGCTTTGATATCATGGGCACACACAGGAAGGCCTTCGACTGTCGGCGCCGCATCTGGCGCAGTGGCCGGACTTGTAGCCATTACACCGGCGTCAGGATTCGTATCTCCAATGTCGGCAGTCATCATAGGCATACTGGCCTCAGTTGTCTGCTACGCGGCAGTTGCATTCAAGAATAGGCGCAAGTGGGATGACGCACTGGATACATGGGGAGTACACGGCATGGGCGGTCTTTGCGGAGCACTACTCACTGGCATCTTTGCGGAAAAGAGGTTCACACCCTGGGGTGATGACGGCCTTGCGTTTGGCAACCCTCAACAGCTGGTTGATAACGCAGCTGGTGCATTTGCAGCCGTTGCATGGTCCTTGGGCATCACTGCGATCATTATCAAGATAATGGACGCAGTGTGGCCAGGCGGCATAAGGGTTACTCCAAAGGAAGAAGAGATAGGCCTCGACCTCGCACAGCACGGAGAAAGGGCATACGTAACCGGTTAGGGAATCCTCCCTTTTTTCTCCCTTTTATTTTGTCTGCTTGTTACTGTAAAGTTTACTCCGCTGGAGAAGGTTTTTTCGATCGGCATTACGAACTTGAGACAACAAATATTATAAGGCTATTAAACCTATATACAACTAACTACAGGTCTATAGTATGTCTACGATACTAACCCGCGCAGAGGTCAAATTACTCCCCAAGGTGGCTACATTCCTAGACGGCAAGGCCCGCGACGCCCCCAACACAGCCAAAGCCTACGCCACCGGGCTGAGATGGATGGCTGAATACCTCACTATCAGGCAATCCCCCTATGACTTGCAGAGCATAATCGAGCCGATGAAGGAAAAAGACCCCCAGAAAACCCAGCTAGACCCGTATATCATTCTCGATGAA
>DASYSB010000027.1:0-16617 GCA_036003785.1 Nitrososphaera sp. | reverse complement strand
AATCAGACTCGAATTGCAACTATTGCCAAGATGTTCATACAAGACGAACAGTCTGGAACGAAGATAGCCCAAGACCTCAAGGCAGACTATGTTCTTGTTTACACAGTAAGCCAGGTCCGATTTTTCGGAACGGTCAACAATACTGTTACAGGAACACCTGAGCAAATCCCTCTTTACACTCTTGGTCAGGGAGGAGATGAGAGCAAAAAGCAGTGGTTTATGAGAATTGGAGGCTTTGACGAAACTAAATACATCGAGCGCGATGGGTTTACACCGACGCCCGAATTTTGGAATAACACTCTTCTTGGGAAGATGATTCCCTTTGAGCCTTCATCATACGTGCGTGTTGGATCCGGTGGAGCAATACAAAATGTTTCGCAACAGTGGAGTCCGGGGTTGGTAGGTCTCTATACAAAACACATAAAGTACCCTGAAAACAATAACAGCACAAGCAATCAACCACTGCAGCTAGTTTATTCATCACCTAGTTTTGGCGATAATGAAAAAAACATAATTTTTGGAGTATTCATCTACAAAGTAAACCATGATTATGTTCCAAAGCCTCTGGGCAATCCCTATTCCCCGCAAGAGCAACAGCCAAGTGTCAGCAACCAAACAGGTACTACAACTCCAACTAATGCTCCAAAGGCAGACATGACACCTTCCACTCAAGTGGCAACTATAGAGACTACGCAAGGGACAATCAAGATAGAGTTCTTCCCTAAGGCAGCACCGAACCATGTTGAGAACTTCATCAATCTTGCTAACCAAGGGTTCTATGATGGTACGCTATTCCACCGAATCATACCAGGCTTTATGATACAGGGAGGCGATCCCAACACAAAGGGCGATGACAGCGATAGGAACACTTGGGGTCAGGGCGGTCCAGAGCGTAATGTTAATGCAGAGTTTAACGACATACCACATACTAGGGGCATTGTTTCAATGGCCAGGGCTACCGACCCCAACAGCGCAGGCTCGCAGTTCTTCATAGTACAAAAAGATTCAAACTTTCTCGACGGTCAATACACTGTATTTGGTAGGGTGGTAGAAGGAATGGATGTTGTAGACAAGTTGGCACAGCTCAAGACTATCGGAGGAACCGGGTCTGACGCTGATCAACCAGTTGATATCGAGCAAGCAAGAATACTATCAATCAAGATAGTCGAGAGATAATTCCGAAACGATTCTTGAATATTCCAAAATGCAACGACTTGTGAGGATGTGACAGACGAGCAGTAGTTGAACGCATTGTGTCATGTTGGAAGGTTAGAGTGACATACGCTTTGGCTCACCCACATAACCTCCCTGGATAAGATCTTCCAGTTTTTTCTGAAGGCCGCGGAGACTTTCAGTTTCCCTTTCAGTTAATTGTTCTTTGTTCAAGATTTTTAGGTTCAATCGAAGAAGCTCAAGCATAGCTGGTGCTAGCGCTTCTCTCCAGTAACCTGGAGGCAACTTGTACCAATATGGATTTGACTCGATGGCAATGTCTGCCTCTGACCTAAAAGCAGGGCTCCGTTTCAGATGGATCCATCCAACAGCTACACCAACAGGACCAAATATCGCAGTCATTGCCAAAGCCCAAACCGTAAACGAAGGAAAAACTTGCTCCAATTCCGGCACACGCGGTATCGCTAAATAGTAGACGGTTACAAGGGTATTTACAAATGCAATTATGAATCCTAGATAGGTGACATAGCCAGTTCTAAAATAATACCATGCACGATATGGCATAGTCTTGGATGTCATCAAGCGTACTGAATATTCTTCTAGCAAATAAACTATTGGGGCATAATCAGGCAGATTCTAAGTTCATTTCTAGTGAGATGTATCATGCTCCAAGTAACGATAAGTAATTAAGACATAATATGGAAAGAAAAAATATTGTACTACGATCCTGCGGAATATTGGATTAAGCGTGGCAAGATATACCAAAGCAATTTTGTCTACAATCAGATATTTCGCGCACAAGAGAAATTCTTGCTGAATCATATCAAAGGGTTGTCATTTAATACAGTTCTCGAGGTGGGCTGTGGATTTGGTAGAATAACCAAACAGCTATTAGAGAACTTTCCTGAGACTCGCTATACCGCAGTTGACCTTTCGCCCGACCAAATCGAGAACGCCAAGAGATTTGTCAATAACTCGAAGGTTAATTTTGCAGTATCCGATATTCAGTCATTTAGCTCCGTCAACAAATTCGATTTGGTGCTTGCCGTCGAAGTGTTGCTGCATATCAAGCCTGAGGATATTAATTCCACAATATCCAAGCTGCTGTCACTAACAAACAAGTATTTCGTGCATGTTGACTGGCACGAAGAAATTACCCCGCCCGAATATACCACAGATTCTTACTGCTTCATGCATGATTTTGACGAGATCTATTCTAGACTTGGGCTACAATATAACAAATATAAGATCGACGGCAAGCGTCGGCTTTTCGGGAAAATAGACGCGAAGCAAGCCGTGTTTATAGTCAAGACTTGAGGTTGAGGGATCACGGTACTGAAAGGGTAACTAATTTCCACGTCATTTATCAACTAGGTTCTTGTAAATTGTCCATAAACTATTTGCAGCATTCTCTGGTCTGTGTTCTTCTGGCAGATTTGTAATAATGTCTCCTTTCCATGTCACCACTTTTGAGCCACATGCTAGTGCTTCCAGTCCAGTCATGCTCATTTGTTCTAGGATAGGATCATCGGGGCATTTCCTCTTTATGTCTACATAATATTCATACTTCGAAAGGAGTTCTGGCATCATGTTATGTGACACAGGGTTCTTGGAACGGTCGTGAATGACGAGCTCCAGATTCATTTTCTCACAGACTTCTGCAGCCTGTTTATCAGCATTATAGGAGAAATGAAGCGCTTTTCCTTTTGCAGGATTTCCTCTTGGATAAAAAAGGTCGGTATCTACAGGGTTTGGAAGATAAACTGTGTTGGGTGGCGCACCATCCAACAAGTCTCTGGTCGATACGATCACTCCATTAACTCTTTTCATGACGTCCAATTTTTCTGGATCTTTCCAGCGATGTCGTATATCTGTCCCGTGATAATGAATTATGATGATTTTGCGTGGATAAAGCAATCTAAGTTTATCAATTATACCATCATGGGCATGCACGTGAATAATATCAAACCGACGAGCAAGCATCAAGACTTTTGCTGCAAATATGAACGGACTTAAATCCCACACCTCGCCATTCGTTGTAAGTCCAAATGGATCGGATGATCGCATTTGCACCAAATGACAATAACTTTCAGGATGACTTCTATTCATGAATTTTGTAAGGATAGATCCAACACCTGCAACGTCCCACAAATGCAGGATTCTTATAGCCAGATCATCCCCTATTGCCGGATAATTCCATAAGCGCCACAAGATTGCACCTGACTCGTCGCAAAGTCAATTACAGAGACCTCTCATGCAGACCTGAATAAACTTTCCATAACTCTCTTGCAACATTCTCAGGATTATGCTCCTCAGGGAAGGCCTCTATCACCTTTCCTTCAGCCGTTATGACCTTCAGTCCGCATGCAAGTGCTTCGAGCGCAGATCTGCTTATGTGTCGTATAACGGGAGTCTCTGGTGATTTTCTCTTTACATCTATGTAGTATTCATATTGCGAATACACATTTGGCATGTTATTATTTGGAATAGGATTATTCAGCCTGTCGTGAATATCAAGATAGAGCTTCATTTTATTTGCTAGCGCTTTAGCCTCTTCATCAGCGTAATATGAAAAGTGGAAAGCCTTTCCTTTACTAGCCGGTTTGATATTTGGAAAGAATAATTCGGTGTCAACCGGATTGGTAAGACATTTCACGTTTGCCGGAGCACCTTCCAGTAAGTCACTGGTCCATACAAGGAGCACGTCTGCTTTACTCCAGAGCTTGACTTTATTTGGATCATTCCACTCTCCACGTATGTCAAGTCCATGATATTGCAGGACCACGGGCTTTCTCGGATAGATCAATTTTATCCAAGGAACTATCTTGTCCAGTGCATGCACATGAATGATGTCGAACTTGCGTGAATACAACAATGCCTTAGCTACAAACATCTTTGGTCCTACATCCCATAGCTCACCATACGTAGTTAGGTTCCAAATATCCCATACCTTCCTCATCACAACGGTAGAGTAGCTCTCTGGAAATAGTCTGTTCATAGTTCTCGCAATTAGTGAAGTTCCCCCAATATTCCATATATGGAGTATCTTTAGGCTCATTCGAACGAACAGTTACGTAAGGAATCTTGCCAAATTAATATTAGTTCCTATCTCTTTTCAAATCAAGTCTATTCTATGTCTTGTCACTATTCACTGACTTGACAATTAGACTGATTATGCGCTTTGACGCTCCTTTCTTCCCAAATATGTGCTTATTTTTCATATTCTTGAGGGCCGCCTCATATTTGCTGTCAAGGCGTCTAGTTGTTTCTGTAATCTTTTTCAATGATGCACCAACCAGCACATTGGATGACGACGAGAGCGTTTCAATCCATTCAGTGTTTTCTCTTAGAGTCATACAAGGGGTTCCCAAGATTGCAGCCTCTTGCTGGATACCACCAGAGTCTGTCAATACAGCCCTGGCATTTTTGATCAAATCAAGCATCTCCAAGTAACCAACAGGTTCCAATGTCGTAATGTTTCCAAGCAAACTTTGCAAGCCAAATTCTCTTATCATTTTTCTTGTCCTTGGATGAATAGGGAAGATAACTGGCTTCTTCGTTGCAATTTCTCGCAATGCAACAAGTATCTCTTTAAGTCTGTCCTTATTATCGGTGTTAAAGTCCCTGTGCAGAGTGATAACATAGAATCCTCGTGGGGATATACGATATTGATTAGTTAACTTCGTACCAATTTTGGGCTTCAACTTCTCGAGCAGATCTACCAAAGGATGACCAGTCAAAAAGATACTCTTCTTTTCGATTCCTTCACTTAGCAGGTTACTCACGCAATTCCTTGTTGGTGCAAAATGGACCTTTGCCAAGTCGGAGATGATTATTCTGTTTATTTCTTCGGGCATCGTCTTGTCAAACGATCTGCATCCAGCCTCTACATGGCCAACTGGTATTTTCAACTTTGTGGCTGCAATGGAGCAGCCCATGGCGGAATTTGTATCTCCATCAACTACTACAATATCAGGGCCTTCCTTAGTCAATACTTTCTCGAAGCGGACAATTATTTTAGCCGTTTGCTCTCCATGGCTCCCTGATCGTACTCCAAGGTTGTAGTCAGGATCGGGCAGTTTTAGTTCTTTAAAGAACGACTTGCTCATCTCCCAGTCATAGTGCTGGCCGGTATGCACCAGGACAAATTCTACACCTCTACGTTTGGCCTCCTCGATTACCGCAGCCATTTTTATTATGTCTGGTCGTGTTCCCAAAGAAAAAAGCATCATATATTTAGAGAAGCCTCTTCTGATAACATGAATTCGTTGTTAAGTCTTTAGGAAAGGAAGCTTTCGGTGTTAACAACATTTGTACGCATCCAATACATTTTGTTCGTACTTCTCCCATATTAGATTCTTTTTTGCAAACTCCAACGCAGACTTTCTTTTCTCGTTGAGCTCCTCGGTATGTTCTTTAAAGTATTTGAGGTTGTCAGCTAATTCAGAATAGTCTCTGAAGGTAGTGCAGTGCGGGCCCAGGGTATTCGCGACTTCGTCTAGTTGGTGGGTTACCATGACGTAAAGACCACAATGAGCATATTCAAAAGCCTTTGAGGGACTACAATACTTATGGAACCAGTGAGGCTTCCACGGAATTAGTCCAATGTGGCAGCGATTTTGCAATGACTGATATGCTTCATTTAGAGGCAGAAATCCAAGGGAACTGATATTCTCTTCTGTTGGACGGTTAATGCCTATATTCACTAATTTACCGATCTCGTTGCTCTTGCGAAAAGTATCATGGAGTCCGGTAATGTCTCGGAACTGATGGGGATTCTCCTCTGTATCAGCACCTAGATAAGCTGAACTGATGTCCTCAGGCCTTGCATGGTTTATTGAAGTGGGATTTGGTATGTCGTTACTGGCCGGAAAGTTTGGGACTAGAAACACTCTACTTGTCAACATTCTATAGACCTTGGCGATCTCCTCAGAAATAGTGATTATGGGGGCTCTTTCAGCAATGCTCTTTTCCCACCTTGCGCACATAAAAGAAGCTAGCCTAAATTGAGCATCTGGAACAACTGCTGAGAATGTATGGTACATTGACGCTTTGAATTCAAGTGAGAACAATTCATGGTCATCCATAATAAACGGATAGTCAAATTCAGATACCACCTTCGCCGCAAACACGTTATGGGCGTGTATTATGTCCGGTCTAATTTCGTCCAATACATGCTTCAGTTGCTTTTTGATTGCGCGCCACTTAATCCATAACCATTTTTTGTTAGTCCAGCCAATATCAAAGGTCTTGTCAAAGATTGAATTGCTCAAGTAAGAGTAAAGAGAACTTCCACAAAAAAATACCTGATTTCCTTGTTCCTTTGCAGTTTTTGCAGAATTTAGTATTCGTGGGACGCTCAATCCATGATCATTTACATGAAGAATTTTTAGAGTCATGTGAATCGATATGCAGCCAGAGCTATTTTTTCATCATCCCAAGAATCCTCCTGCTTAGAACTTCGGCTCCATTCACATAGACAGGTCTTGGCAATCTCTTGGCCTCTTCGATTGCATGAATCAGCGATTCAGGAGTAAAATCGTCAAGCAAAACAGCACCTAGTTTCTTTGCCAAAATGCGAGCATCTTCCATTCCAGCCGTTCTTGTCCAGTCAGGATTTACAGAAATTACTGTAGGCTTGCCGTATACTAAAGCTGAATCCAGACATGTTTCACCAAAATGTGTAACTACGACTTCAGCTCCGGCAATGAGCTCATGGAACTGATCTGTGTAATCGATGACTTTCCATGCAGGGTTTTTCATAAGAAAGGCGCCATAAAGTGGACCTGCCTGAAGAAGCACGTTATCCATTGCCGACATTGACAAGCATTCAAAGAGGGCCTTGTGTCCATGTGTGCCGCCTGTCACAAGAATGTATCCCCCGTTGTGCGGCTCGATTTCTCTTTTTGCCAGCATTGGTCCCACAACTTCACCGTTAGGTATCAGCTTTTTCTGCTCTTCCCACTGTAACGCGTTCAGCCTCGCAATGCGAGATAGCAATTTCACCGTTGTTGATGCCTTGACGAACCGCACAGAACTCTCAATATTTACGATTGGATTGCCGCGAGCCTTTGCATGGAGACATGGTGCAATACAAAAATTGCTCCCTGTGCTAACGATAATGTCCCGACTAGAACTAGCTATTGAGGACGAGTGCAAAAAAGAGATTCCCATCCGAATCGCAAATGGACCCAGCGGGGTCTTTGGCCCCCTTGGCTTTATCAAAGTTCTTACATCGCCGAGTTTTTGCATTCTCGATTTGCTGAGCGAGTCTCCTTCAGGAACAACGCTTAGAATTTCGCATTTTCCTGAAAGATGTTGCGCAAGTGCATAGGCGTACGCTGTATGACCACCGCCGCCTGCAAGAAGGACAACCTTTGTCACAGCAAAATTCCTAAGGTGATACGGCTGATATATAAATATCGAAGATATTACTAATCCTCGCATACAGTCACGCAGCCTTAATCATTTAGCAGTCGTGTCCACCGTTATTCCTGTTTCAAGATCTCTACTGGACATACAGTTACAAGTTCTTTGAATCTTATTGCGTCTTTTTCGCTACCTACAATCGCTCCATAATGCATGGGAATCGCAAGCTTCTTTGGTTTTATCTTTTCATTTACTGCCCTGGCGGCTTCTTCTGCTGTCATTACGTACGTCCCAGATACCGGCACGAGCGCAACATCTGGCTTTGCAGAACTCATTTCAGGAATTTCGTCTGTGTCGCCCGTGTGGTAAATGCGCATGTTGCTTGCGGTAATGACAAACCCGACTTTGCCATCTGGCTTTGGATGGAACTTCTTGTTGGTATTATATGCCGCAATAACGTCTATGGGCAGGCCTTGGACCATCAGCCGGTCGCCGGGCGCAACTCCCTTTACTTCTGCAGCGCCGGTGGCCTTTAGCTGCTCGACGCATTCTTTGGCAGCCACCATAGTGGTCTTTTTGGCCACTACATGCTTCAGATCATCCATGCTGAGGTGGTCAAAGTGGTTGTGCGAGATAAAGACGAGGTCGGCGTCGTTCTTGTTATACTGCGCCTTGCCTAGCTTGTACGGGTCGGTATAAATCATCTTGCCACCGGCTATTATCTTGAAACCGTCGTGGCCAAGCCAGTGGAATCTGACTCCATTAAACTCCATACAATGTTTGCGCTCAAAAATTTATTTAAATGTGATCCTTGCGCATTGGCTTTGGGTTTGCGACTATCAGCCGGTCCCTGCTGAGCGTGAGGACTAGCACTTCGGTGGCGATAAGCCGCCGGCGAAGGTTAGTATCTATTGTCGCGACGGCACATTTGTGTACTACCGCATACTCAATTATCGAGTCGTCAACATGCTTCGCCTTTGCCACAGTAACTGTTTTGAATTTTATTTTTGCAAGCTCGAGCGCGGTTTTTGCAAGCGTAGACCTCTTTGGACCTGCCTTTTCAACCAGACGTTCGAGCTCCCCTTTTACAATGTCCGGGACAAGGAAATCAAGTCGTCCAAGCTGCGATTCGACCCTCGCAACTTGTTTTATCGGCTTTGAAACAAGAACCATCAAAAAACTTGTGTCGCATAGGATGTCCATGCTACACGGCTATTCCTGATCCAATGAGGCGCCACCTCTCGGCTATCCTCCTGCTGATGGCGACCCTGCTTTTTGGCATCAAGCACACTGGCTTTTTCAGCTTTACCTCTATCTTGCTGTCCCGCACGTTTGTCACCGTGCCAACACTTGCGGCAGTGCCGATGTTGAGCCTTATTGGCTCCCTTACCTTGATTGGCTCCACCTTGACCATTTCGGCGGTGCCGACAGCAGTGTCAAACAGGTGTGTCTCAACTGTGATATCTTCAACGTCCTTTGGCAGAGTGCTTGGTTTGGCCACCACTGAGCCAATGAGTGAATCGCTCTTGGTAAATGTCGGATCCAGCTTTGTGCCAATGGCGACAAGGCCGCCGGGCTTGACTGCATCAACTAGGCCAGCACCTGTTCCAAGCGTTGAAACTTGAGAAGTTATAGGTTCGTACTTGCCTTTCTTTTCATCCAATAGCCCTGGACGGATTTCGATCTCATCGCCGACATTGAACTCGCCCTGCACCAGCGCGCCCCCAATGATGCCGCCCTTGACCTGTTTTATCGGGGATCCAGGCTTGTTGACATCGAACGAGCGCAAGACGTGCATTATCGGCGGGACATTTTTTGTCCTCGCCGGCGTCTTGATATTGTTTTCAATGGCTTCAATAAGCGCGTCAATGTTGAGCTTGTGCTGGGCTGACAACGGTACAATGGGCGCCTTTTCTGCAACGCTTCCCTTTACAAAATCTTTAATCTGTTTGTAATTGTCTAGTGCTTCATCATATTCTGTCAGATCTGCCTTGTTCTGCACAAGTACGATCTGCTGTATTCCAAGAACTGAAAGCGCAAGCAGGTGTTCCCTTGTCTGCGGCTGCGGCACCTTTTCATTTGCCGCCATAACCAAGATTGCTCCGTCCATAAGGGCTGCGCCGGAGAGCATGTTGGCCATCAGACTTTCGTGGCCCGGCGAATCTACAAAACTTACAACTCTGAGGAGGTCGCTCTTGCCTCCACAGTTGGGGCATTTTGGCTGCGTGCTGTAGCCAACAGGTGTTGGGCATTTAGGACATTTGTAAAACGCTGCATCCGCATAGCCGACCTTGATCGTGATGCCCCTTCGCAGCTCTTCACTATGAGCGCTGGTCCAGACGCCGGTTATGGCTTCAACAAGGGTCGTCTTGCCGTGGTCAACGTGGCCTGAAGTGCCGATGTTGACGCAGGGCTGATACCCGTATTCCTTGACATACCATTCCGGCAGAGTGTCTTTCCAGTGCAACAAGTATCGTAAAATTCTCGGGGATATTAAGGTAAGGAACTACTTCTTTTTCTTTGCTGGTTCGGCAGAAGCTTCTGGTGCTGCCGCTTCGGCCTGCTTTTCAGGCAGTGCACCTTCAATTAGCATGCAATTCAATTGATAAATCTCTTCGGTGACCATGTTGCCCCTGACCAGCTTTCTCACTCTGGCTTCGCTCCTGTTGCCGACACCGGTGGAAATAAGGATGTATCTCTTGACCCCTCCATGCACATCGGCCCGCATCGGTGTTCCAGACTTGTCGCTGCCGCCAGTTATCTTTAGTTTGCCCCCGGCTACTCCAATCACTGAAGAATCGACTACGCTGCCTACCCTAGAACCCAACAGTGGCTGTGCAGCCCTATCCTTGAGCTCTTGCGCTATCGTCCTACCCTTTGTGTCTGAAACGACCAGTTTGAACTGGGCCAAAGTAAAGCTCAGGCGCTTTGAACGTTTAATTAACCTTTGGCCATAAAACGGTTAAAAGCTACTATGTAGCAGCATCAATGTTGGAAGCAGAGCAGGAAGTCATTAACTGTCCCCGCTGCGGGTTCGAAATGATGCACATGCAGGCGTGTCACATGTTTTGCTCAAATTGCGGAGTGCACCTCGACTGCAGCGACAAGGGTGGAGTCTGGTAGCTAGAACGGGTTTTTGTCCCAGCTTGTCTGATAATTGTCGGCAATGTCTACTGCCTTGCCCTTCATTATCTCGATATAGTTGTCATAGGACGCAGAAAAGCCGCAGTGCTTGCACTTTACCTCGGACATATCCTCGCTCACCTCAGCCTTTTTGCCGCACTCGGGGCACTTTGCTTCGAGCATCGTCATGAATTCGTAGCGCATTGTTAATAAATTGTTACTGCCCTTAAGTTGTTGTTGACGAAGATAGGCGACGCCTACAGGCGCTTCCACGGCATGGTTACTGACAGGCCCACTAACTTTAGCTGGGTCGTAGATGGTAAGCTTGCCGGGTGCGGCCTGCCCGTCACCGAAGACGAATTTGCTTGGGTGATTGATCAGGGAATCAAATCGATTGTAACTGTAAGGGAGGTGGCTCTGCCATCTGAATGGTTTAATGGTGGCGATGGCGACGTTGATTACCTGCACTTGGCCGTTGAAGATTTTGGAGCACCCAACCTAGAAGAACTTGTACAGGCGGTTGATTTCATTGACCAGCAAATAAGAAGTGGCCGGCCTGTGATGGTCCACTGCGCTGCCGGCAAGGGCAGAACGGGCGCAGTGCTTGCGGCATATCTCATTAAGAAACAGAGCCTTACTGCAGACCAGGCGATAGAGAAGCTAAGGGGCATGAGACCCGGCTCCGTTCAATCCATATCGCAGGAGACGGCGGTGTCAATGTATGAAAAATACCTGAAAAACAAAAAGGAATAGTTATTCCGGCAATGAATCCACGACGAGCTGACCACTGTCTACTTTGATTGAGAATAGTTTATCATCCTTGAATTTTAGCCTTAGCTCATTGTTATTCTCTTCAACGTCTACCAGCTCCTGTCCCTTTAGAGATTCAAACATGGCAGCGTCCATAGTAAGCTGACCGTTTTTGACTTTTATGAAGAGATACCTGTTATCTTTTAAAATAAGCGTGAGCTCGTCCTTTGTTTTTTCTATATCCAGTAATTCCTGACCCTTGACGCCATCAAATTTTGCCATTCCAGTTATAATGAAAAACCAGTGCTATTTAGAGCTAGTCCACGATTTCTTGGTCCAGTCTTTCAAGGCAGAGCGACAGGAGCTCATTGCTCCTCTTCATTATCCAGTCGGGGAATTTCTCAAAAGTAAGGACGTACTGCTGCTGGAAATTTGGCGGAATAAATCCACCGTGCGTTATGACCTGAATAACAACGTACTGCTCGTTGACAGTGGCAATCTCTTCCTCTGCGGAATGGTCGATCTCCTCGATGGTGTGCCGGTAGAGCACTACGGGCCTGCCAGTCCGGCTGGCTATTATCGAGGCCCTCCTCAGCCGGTCTCTCAGTCTTCCCATAACCCAGCTGTCGAGGGTTACCTGTTCGTTGGTCAATCAGCTTATCGCTCAAAAAATATCTATTTACAGTGGTATGCCGAGAATTGTTGACATAATAAGCAATATTTTTTACTTTTGCAGTAGATGGCAATAATTTTGCATCCCTGCTCCCCTATAATAGAACAATCAGGATTGGCAATATTACAGTGTAGCAGTAAAATTGCGCGCCATCTGGTGAAAATTTATTCTACGGATATCTTGAATTCTCTTCCGTCAATCTCGACGTTCTTGTAGTTGACGTTATCAAGGGGCTCTTTAGACAGCGCAGCATTTTTTACACGTACAAGGTAGGTCAACTGGTCCCTCATCGCCGATAAAGTCGCAGCCTCTTCGTCATCAAGGCCAGCAACATATGCGGCATTGAGAATATCGGTAGGATTGTATTGCCTCTCTTTGCGGAGTTGCTGGAGCTGCCTTGCCAGGTCTCTTAGAAGCCCTTTAGCTATCAAGTCCCTGTCGCGCGTGATTGAGATAAGGACCACCAGGTTGTCTCTTTCTGACGACGAATACCCTTCTGATGCCTTATAGATGATCTCGACATCAGAAGGCGACAGGTCAACTGTCTTGCCGTCATAGGCAAGGGAGTAGTTGCCTGAACGGAGCGAGTTGAGAACCGATAGTTTGTCGGCGCTTTCAAACGCCTGGGACACCTTGCCAATGTCTGCCTTGACCCTTGACGCGACGTTCTTTCTCACTAGCTCCATGCTAAATGAAATTGGCATCTTGCTCTCAAGCATGCTGACTACCTTCTCAATTTGCGAACCGGCAGCAATTTCCACTAGCTTGTATTGCCCAGTGTTGAGCTGGCTCTTGAGAGCATCTGAAACGCCTTCGATGTCAAGCGACCTCACATCATGGCCGCATATCATGACTTGTTTGATAGGCCAGCGCCTCTTGAGCCCGGCAAGGTTCCTGGCCGCGTTGGCAAGCGACACGATTTCCTTTATCATGTCAAATGCCGATTCTATCTTTTCGTTCACGAGTTTTTCGTCGCGCTCCGGCCAGTTTGCAAGCAAGACACTCGACTTCTTCCCAAAACAGGTGAGGTAGAGGTACTCTGTTATGAAAGGCGATAGCGGGTGGAGCATGATGTCTAGCTGCATCAACACATGGCCAATCACCGAATACACTGCAAGACGCCTGCCCAGGTTCTCGGCGCTGTCATCCCAAATTATGTTGCGAGTTAGAGGGACGTACGTCTGGCTTAGCTGGTTGATTATGAATTCGTCGATCGCTTTTGCGGCTTCGTGGAAGCGGCAGCGCGAAAAAGAGTCAGTAACTTCTGTTATCAGTCCTTGCAATTTAGATAAGAGCCAGACTTCGGTCTGACCAAGGAGGTTGTTGTCTGAAACCCACTGCAGATTGTGCCTATCACGATCAAATTTATCAAATTCGCTATTCTGCTTGAAGTAGACATGAAGGTTGTGAAGCGTGCTCAGGATCTGATACGACCTTGTCTTCATCTCATCAAGACTAAAGTTCAATGATTCAATGGGAGACGACTTCCACATGAAATAGAGCCTGACGAGGTCCACAGGGTTTTCACTCAATAGAGCGCGCGCTTCAATTACATTGCCGAGGCTCTTGCTCATCTTGTTGCCCTTTTCGTCAAGCACGTGGCCCTGGAACAGGAATGACCGGAATGGCGCGACACCCGCCTGATTCATGATGACGTTTTCCATCAAGAGGGTGTAAGCCCACCCTCTTGTCTGGTCGATACCTTCCGTGAGGAACGGCGCCGGGATTAGCTCATTGTACTCTTGGTCGGTAAGCGACGCGTACGGGGCTGCTCCGCTATTGTGCCAAGTGTCAAGGACAAATTGCTCGCGTTGCATCGTTGCGCCGCACTTTTCGCAGTTTATCTTGATTCTGTCGATCCACGGCCGGTGGAGCTCAAAGTCCTGCCCGTCTGGCAGCTCGATCGCCTTTTTTATTATGTCAACCCTTGAGAACAGAGCCTCTTTGTGGCCGCACTTGCTGCAGAACCAAACCGGGAGCGGCGTACCCCAGACGCGCTCGCGGGAAATGCACCAAGGATGCCGCTCCCGGATTATTTCCACAAATCGGTTCTTTGGCGGCTCAAAAAAGTATTCCACGTTCTGCGCGGCTTCCAAGGGCTTGTCGCCCAATTTTTCAATGATGTAGAAATATTCGCGCCTGGCAAGCCACACTACCTTGTGGTGGGATCGCCAGCAAGTGGGATATTGGTGCTTTATCTTGCCCAGCTTGATAGAAGCATTAGCTTCTTTCATTGCCTGGACGACTTTAGTGTCGGCGTCCCTTACGAAAATGTCCTTGAATGCGCCTGCCTTTTCAGTGAAGACCACGCGGTCGTCTATTGGCACGAAAATAGGGACGTTCCTCTTTGCAGCTATCTCAAAATCTTCTTCGCCATTTGCCGGCGAGAGGTGTACGAGGCCGCTGCCGGTGGCAGTGTCGACAAAATCTTCGGCAACTACAAAATGGATCGAGCCGGTACTTGCGAGCTCTGCCAAGCCCGGTATCATGTGTAGCAACGGGTGTACGTAATGCCTGCCGTCAAGCTCGCTCCCCTTGATTGTTTTTTCAACAGAATAATCTTCAACGCGCAGCTCCTTCATCAGTTCCTCCATCCTGTCGGCGCCCACTATCCATTTTTCGCTATTGACGCGAACATAGTTGTAATTGGCCTTGGGGTTTGTGCCCACCATTTCGTCCGTTACGATTGTAAATGGCATAGTGGTCCACACTATCAGGTATGCATCTTCGTCTGTCAGCTTTACCTTGTAGTAAAAGGAGGGGTCTTCGACATTTTCATAGCCCTGGTTCACTTCTGCATTTGAAAGCGACGTCTGGCATGAGGGACAGTAGGCGACAACCCTGAACCACTCTCTTAATACGCCGCTTTCCCACGCCTTTTTCAGATATTGCCATTCCCGCTCGATGTACTCGTCCCGAAAGGTCCAGTACGCCTTTTCATAATTAAACGACATGCCGAGCAGCTTGTCGGCCGCGACCCACTTTTCATTGTACGAATGAATTATCTTTTTGCAGGTTTCAACTATCTTTTCGATGCCTACCTTGTTAAGATTTTCTGCCTTGCTCCCAGTCAGCCCGAGCTCCTTTTCGGCCTGCAGCTCCACCGGCAGTCCCTGTGTGTCCCAGCCAGCGCGAAATATGACTTTCTTTTTTTGGAGCGTGGTGTATCGGTACCAGAGATCCTTGATAATACGACCACGGAGATGGCCTGCGTGCGGTTCGCCGTTCATCGTAGGCGGCCCCTCTACAAATCCGACGAGCTCCTTACCTGCCAGCTCGTTTTCCAAGTGAGCCCTTAAATCGAGATTATCGAGATAATTGCGAACCTCGTTTTCGATCGCTTTGGCTTCAAACTTGGTATTAAACTGCATCTATGCGATTGTCGATATCACGACCTGTGTTTATATTTTTGCTCAAATGGCTGCCGACTGTGATGAAATGAAGCAGATGAAAATATGGAAATTAGCCAAGCGGCAATTCGGTTATTCTGTTATGCCCAAGCAATTCTGCATGATATGTTATTTCATGAATAAAGAGAAACTTTGAATCACATTCGTGGCACAAATAAGTGATTTCAGGTTTGTAGTATATTTCCTGCGCTAACGTCATGCTCGTAACAGGGTTTTCATGATATAATTACCACCGGGTACTTTCTTACAGACAATAGCATAAGGTGTGTGACTCTAGTGAGCGGACGGTACTGGCAGAGCAATTCTGTTGCAGGAACGAACAAGAAAAAGAAAAGAGAGGTTAGTATCCTTCGTTGGAGTTGCTGTTCGAGCTTGTACTTGTCTCTGTACTATCATCATCCGATTGATCTTCCACATCATTGCTGCTGGTTGTGCTTTCATTTTCGTCCTCTACGTCATCTGTGACTGCTGCCGTCGTTGTTGCTGTTTCTGCTTGATTCAGGATATCTTGCGCCGTGGCTAAGAACCCTAGAGCCGTAACAGATTGGTCATGTCGTATTGCGTCGCATGCCTTTTCAATCAGCTCATTTAGCATTGCAGTTTGGGTGTCGTTTAGGTCGCTCGTAGCTGCTGTCGAAGTAGTGTTGTTGCTCATGTCGCTGGACATCGATGAGTTGGTGCTAGTCGTTGTGTTCATTGCATCACTGCTGCTTGCATTTGCCGTGGTACTTGCAGACATGCCAGACGATGAATTTGTCATCTCGCCTACTGAGGCGGCCGTGCTAGTTGTTGCAGTTTCCTCCGCGGTCATTACCGGAGTGCAATCGGAAGCAGAGGCCACCAAAGTTTCACTTGCAGTAGTGGTTTCACTGTCCCGCGCACTTGCGCTAGTGTCGGTGCTTGTTTGATTCTGGTCTTGCGCTCCATACGCGATTAGCCCGGCAAAGCTGCCGGTTGTTGCCATTGCGAAGGCGCCAGCCAGTATTGCTGCTGCAGACACGACAACGGCCACCAGTTTGAAGGTGGATTTGTCGCGATCTATTCTTCTTGACATCGCACAAACAGACACTCTAAGTTAATTAAATAGAAAGCCGGACACTTTCAGTTTCTTGTTTCGTA
>DASYSB010000026.1:0-9120 GCA_036003785.1 Nitrososphaera sp. | reverse complement strand
CGCTGGCGTGCCTGAGGGTCAAGCACAACTTGCAGAACCCGCTGGCGCATCGCAGTCTCGGCTTCGCGCCTTTTCGCATCTTCGTCATTTGGCTGCTGTGGAATTGACATAGCTCATTACGCGTAGCGCTGGAGCTGTGGTGCTGTCTTTATCAGTTCTTTGTGGATCTCAGTCGCAAGTCTGTCCATCTTTTTCATACCTTCGCTTGAGACGAATCTGCCCTTGCCTTGAACTTTGACGATGTAGCCGGACACCTCTAGCTGCTGTAAAGCCTTACGCACAATCGAGCCGCCGGCATCTCTGTGGTGGGCAAGGTTGTAGCCAACCTTCTTCCTGCCGCCATAGGCGACCTTCAGGTCACCAACTCCAAGAGGACCTTTAAGGTAAATCTTTCTCAAGAGTGAAGCGCATCTAGCGTACCACCAGTCTTTGTCCTGGGGAATCCTCATGGCGTGCGAGCCTGTTTTGACATATGCCGACCAAGCCGGGGGTTCTACTTTCTTGTCATCCTTCAACTGTTTGGCCAGCTTGGCGATCAGCTCGTCAGCCGGAACGTCGTAAACTTTTGCCATATAGTATCTCGGAAATCTGCTCGAGCCCTTATAAATCCTTATCATGGAAAACAAACCCCGCATCCTTGAGGCGGATTTCTTTTCCATTCTACCTATTATTCCATCCCAGAACCTTGCGATATGTATAGCCGCATTTTAAGCACGTTATCCGCACCGCCCTCGTTTTTGCCCTGCCAACCCTAACCCTCGCGCTCCTTCCCGGCACAATGAACGCCTTGCACTTTTTACAAAAGAGCTGCCTTGCCTCGTATGGCATCCTGACCCGATAACGCATCGCTATCTTTTTCGCCACCCACGCTTGCCGAGCTGCCAGGACTTCGTCTTTTTCCTTCAGAGCGGTGCTGACGAGTATTTCGATCCGCTCCCTTGCTATTTGTTTTTCTTGCAGCTTCTGCTTCAACGTGCTGTCAACTCTTCTCTTGCTGATAAAGTATTGCTGCAACTCTTAATTAACTTGGCACCCAATTACAGCTGTTGACAAATCTTGGTGAGCTGGAGCGGATCGCAAAGAAATACGCCGAGCTAAAAAAGAGCGGAAACGACTCCGAGGTTGCCCTGCTGGCAAGTAGCATAGTTGACTTTTTTTCGCTTCCCACGTTTTCGTTTCCCCTGAAGGAAGAGACCTTGTCCAACGACGGCACTACGACCTATGTTTATGTAAACAATGCCACATTTCCTGCGCTTTACGACTTTCTTGGTGAGCTTTTGCATTCGACGGTGCCGCTTGTAGTCCGGGATGCCAAGTTTGGACCCGGCGAAATAATAATTAACAATGAAAATAAGGAGCAGGCCGACGCAGAATTGGGCCTCTGCGTCAGAGAACTGCAAGAGATTGTGCACGCCAAGAAATCTCAAATTTTTGACAGATACGCCGATGCTGCTTAATATACAGGCCCGGCGGTATCGAGAGATACGATAACGCTCATCATTGCCGAGGCGGCGCTAGAGACTGTGCCGCGAGAGATTGCCAACCATGCTGCAGTGCGAAATCATGCGCGCAGCCTAGGACGCGATCCTTCTGAAACATTGCTTGACCGGAGCTACCATCACGCCGCTATGGGCAGGCTTCAGGACAACAGCAAGCGCGGCAGGCCCGACATTGTGCATTTCGCGCTCATGGAGGCGTTATCTACTCCGATCTTTATGAAAGGCAAGCTGCACGTCTATGTGCATACAATAAATGACAAGCTAATCACAATCGCCGACAACCTGCGGATCCCAAAGTCGTACTTTCGCTTTGAAGGACTTACTATGGGCCTGTTCAGAGATAAGGTAGTAAAAAGCGACCAAGGCGCAGTCCTTATGGAAATTTCAGACGGCACGTTTGAAGACCTGCTAAATGGAGTCAAGCCGGCGAGAGTGATAGGCCTGTCGACAACCGGAGTTCAGAGCAACGCGGAAAGGGCCGTCGCCGAAAATCTTGTAGAGGATTGTGCGTTCGTGGTAGGCGGGTTCCCGAGGGGCCATTTTTCCGAGAGCACAACTAGACGGCTGAATCTGAGCTACTCGATAAGCGACATCGGGCTTGAGGCCCACGTTGTTATTGCCAGGATATTGTATGAATGCGAAAAGCTACTTGAAAAAGGCATCCACCATGAAGGCAATGAAAAGCGCCGTCAGGTAAGGGCTTGAGAACTTGAATACGGTCCATGAGGCCCTTTCGCTCGGCTTTACCAAAAGCCAGACTGAAAGTCCGATCATGACTGCTCCAAAGACGCTTGCAGTTGCAAGGTAGATCATGCCAAACTGGTTGAAAAAGAATGGCAGGATGCTGAAAACAACCATCATCAATGTGGTGCCGGCAATTATCCTGACTGACGACTTTTCGCTAGAAACCACCGTCAGCATCGGCACGCTGGCCTTGGCATAATCCTTCTTTACATGAAGGGCAAGGCTCCAGATGTGGGTCGGTATCCAGAGGAACACGAGCCCGGCCATCACCAGACCTATCTCGATATTCATGGTAGTGACTGCGACATAGCCTATGAGCGCTGGCGCTCCGCCAGAAAAGCCACCAAGGATTATGTTTGACTGGCTGCGTCGCTTGAGCCACTTGCTGTAAACGATAATGTTGTCAAATAGTCCAAAGGCCATGAGCCCAAAAGCCCAGATGTTGATGAACCACGCGCACGCAAGCGAAATTGCTGCAAGCCCGAGACCAAACGCAAGCGCGTTCTTGGGCGATATCCTGCCCGACGGAATTGGCCGAGCCTTGGTTCGATCCATTATCGCGTCAATGTCGCGGTCGTTGTAGCCTGTAAGCGTGTCAGCCGCTGCCGAACCTGCTGCCACTCCACCTATGAGCAAAAGCCAGGTCAGCGGCGTGATCGGGATGTCGAAGAGGAATGAAGCTGTTAACGCGGCGCCAAACGCCGTAAAAACCAGCAGGTACCAGATCTTTGGCTTTGTAAGCTCGTAATAGTTCTTTAGTCTGCTGCCTACAGTTATCTGGTGTATCGTCAATTGCTCGCGATGAGTAAATTGAACTGATTGTTATTTATATTATCACTTGGAGATCGACGTGGGATAGGCCAGCTCGCGGCTTGTCTTGCGCATCTCAATGAACGTCTCTGTTTTTTGCACGCCTTCTATCCTACCTATTTTTTCCGAAATGAGCTGGTGCATCTCGTCAAGCGAGCGGGCGTTCATTGTCACCAGCACGTCGAACCTGCCGGTGACCTCGGCAACTTCTCTAACTTCAGAGATTTTGAACAGCTCGTTCAGGACATTGTCCCTCAGTTTCGAGTCCATGTTGATGCCGGTGAGCGCCTTGACATTAAAGCCCAGCGCTTCGTCGTTGATCACAATAGTGAATTTCTTGATAAGGCCCCTCTTGACAAGGCGCTTTATCCTGCTGTAAACGACTGAAGAATTGACGTTGATTTTTTTGGAAAGTTTTGGAACGGAAATGCTCGCGTCCCTGGCAAGCTCGCTCAAAATCTTAACGTCAAGATCATCAATTCTTCCCATTCAGGAATTCAGGGAGATCATAAATTTGGAGGTTAATAAACCTATAAACTATTGTTAAACAAAGCATCAATGTTAAATTTTTTTACAACAAACGGCGGCAGAAGCTTATTAATCTATAGCGTTGCTTGACCTAAAAGTTTGTAGGGGGATCGTCTTTCACTAGCAGTTATCGAATTTCGACATTAAAGCTTACAGTGCTGTCTGTCATCTGAAAGTCAGCCCATTTCGCACCTACATTGGAAAATCCATGCTTGAATACATTGGCTATATACACAGACCATCTTTTTCCCATATCATGCTGTATCACGAATGAATGAGTGTTGTCAATGGTGTCATGGCGATATTCAAACCCCGATACCCTGGCCCACGCTTCTATAAAATCGACAAAGGCTTCCGGGTCGTATTTCTTTTTCATAAGAAGAATCGTATCCCTCATTTCATTCTTGGCAATATACTCTGACAACTTCATGATTTCTTCTTCAGATAATCGGTCCATTAGCCGGATTAGCAGTGTCTTGTGAAAAGATACCATGCCAGCTTTGGCAGCCAGGGAGCCATATTCGGCGTGAGTCCTAAATATCTGAGTAGCAAGCGTGTTCAAGCTCACTCGTTTATGGTCCGATTCCTTTCTGAGGTCTTCTAGCATATCAGCGTCAAACCTTAGAGTTACGCTCCCGGATTGTGCCGGAGCGAATGAAGCTTGTTTGGTTGCCTTCATGCAATTATCCTCGTCATTCCATGGCATTACTAGTTAATATGCGTTGCGTGCAATGCACGCATATCCGTGCAACTTAGTGAATTCGTTGCAATGCATCTATTTTACGCCTGTAATCTCTAGAACTTGCAATAATCCCTTCTACTTGCAGAAAATTCCGGCTATCTATATAGTACGGGAACGAAAGGAGAGTAATGCAATCGCAACCAAACCCGCCCATTTCTCCCGAACAGCTGAAAGAAACAAATATCCTAATTGTTGATGACGAAGCGGATATTCTAACAGTCTTCAAAAAGACCTTGGAGACTGCAGGTTATTCCAGTTATGGATTTGTGAATCCATCCGCAGCCCTTGAGCATTTTAGGCAAAATCCAAAAGCCTACCAGGTAGTAGTTTCAGATATCAGGATGCCCGGAATGAACGGGTTTCAATTATCGCGGCAAATAAGATCAATAAATCCCGACATAAAAATAATCTTGATGACATCTTTTGAAGTTGCTACTGATGAGTTGCAAAAAGTGATGCCATCACTCAAGATAGATGGTCTCATTAAAAAACCGTTAAGCATCCATAAGTTTAGAACGATCATCGAAAAGACGGCAAAATAGACCCGTCCTTTACCTCTTTATCAGCCATTTGATAGCATGCCCTTAAGCAGTCAGATTATCATCAAGTTGTGATAATTGAATTCTTGACACTCCATTGTGCCCGGTATCTTTTTGATGGTCCTCAATGTCACTTACGAAAAGAAAAGTCCTAAGACTCTGCAGAAATAGAGAGCGTCAAGGTTAGGAAGCTCCATAATATCGCCCTTCTATCGACACAGAAGATTGATTTAGGTTATTTGGTAGTTTTTTCTAGAAGAACGAAGCCTGCTCAACGGCCGGCGAGTAGAACTAATTCTGTGCTAAGTTGGAACGATTTGCTTCCAGTTATGCTGACATCATTCTAATTGCAGTTAACATCTCCTTTGAAGCTCCCCGTTACTCCGTTTGTCGCCTTGAGCATCACCGTCACTCCGATACCGCATTGCCCTTCGATAATGACATGAGCAGGGATCAACGAATCGAAACATACGACAGAATTGCCACGACCTAGCCTGTCGTCCCATAAGCCTTGCAATTTGAAGTGCTTCGGCACTATCTTTACATTGTCAAAGGATCCAGCGTCTCCGGCTGCCGCGCCGGGAGCTGCAATCATTTGCCAAGTTCCTGAATTACCTGGACCGTCTCTACTCGCGCCGAAATCAAATAGGGGACCTGAAATTATTGTGCCGTCAGAACATGTAACGGAGGCATCTAAGCCTCTGAGTGACTGAGACATCCCTGGAACGAGTTCAAACGTGTATTGCTCAAAACTGACACTCTTAGACTTTGTTGCCATCGCGGACATTGGAACCACAAAAGCTGTAACTGTTAATAACATGACAACAAATCCAGTTTGCAATAACCTCAATGTCTTCACTTTAGGCATGACAGGAATATTATATTACGACTATCACCACATACTAGGTTAGAAGCCGAGCATCGGAGCCCAAAGGTCTTGGTCAACAGCCGTACGTCCACTGTGGCCCAAAACTATTCATTGGGGCGATCAAGCAAATTAGTGAACGTCTAATACGAGTGTACCGCATCCCGGTGGGTATGCAAAAGACGAGAATTTGAGAAGCCGGCCTGGCATTTCTCACATATCCACGCCCAAGCGTTTGCCTCGGCAAGTGTAAGGAAGCTGCCAGAGTTATTATGGTATAGCCCTGTTTTGTGATCGTAAACTGCAAGATTTTTCCCCGGATGCAATTTCCTCTTATTCATATCATGAACTAGCGGCAGTGATACTATAAAACCAATTAAAATCGATATGATAGAAGATTAAAAGCTTGGTAAGATAACATTTTCAAAACGATCTGGCGCGACGTAACTCATTCAAGCCTGAAAGCCGGTTTGCGTCTCACACACTTCAGCGAGGAGGGCTTGTTACTGATCTAAGGAGGGTTCTGGATACATCTGTTTGAGGTAAAGTATACCCTTTAGCAATTGGCGCGCTGTTTCTGTGCTTTGATTGGCCTCCATGAGCCATTTCTCGTCGACACCTAATTCAATCAGCTTGGCAAGAATGCGATCTAGTTCTTCCAGCTTTACAGCGAATTCTGCGGTCGTCATTGTCGTCATTTAGTGTTTGTAGTTTGCAACCCTCGTTATTGAACTATGTAGTTTGTACACTTTTTGACATACAACTCCCAGGAACTAGGAGCACGAAAAAGAAAAAATGTTATACCACGTTCGGGTATAACTCGAGTATTCAGGAAAAAAATGAAAAAGAGGGAAGGCCTCTGCTTACTTATTCCTTTATTTTCGTGAGCTCTAGGATTTCTGACCCGCCACTAGTTAACATTTCTTTGATATCTCCCACTCCGGGTGCGAAGAATTTGTGTTCCTCTACGTCTGGCTCAAGGGGGGTTGTCTCTCTGGTTTCAAGCACGTTTTTGAAGCAGCCATAAGGCACACAAACTGAATCGGTCATGCTTACTATCTCCGCTCTGTCCTCTGCTATACCTTTTGCAAATTCCTGCTGGTAATTATCGCCTACCTGAGGATTCGCTTCCATGAATATGCCCGGCTTGCCACCGTTTACGCCAGCTTCCCATGAACCTTCATTGCTACCAGTCTCAACTTCCGTTGTGAATTCTCCCATATACCAGACATTTCCATTATCGTCCTGCGCGAACCAGTCATCAGTGAATTCTTCAAGTTTACCATTCACATAGGCGTTATCGCGGACTACCCTTGCGGTTATGCCGTTCACGTCCTTTGTTCGGTCGGTCACAATGAATTTGTCGCTTGCCTTTTCACCTTCCTTTGTCCCTTGATAGATAAAAGTAGTCCCTGGCTTTAGCGGAAAGTATTTGTTGTCAATGTTCAGCGAATCGCTAAAGTTGTTTTTGTCGAATTTTATGCCATTGGTCTTTGCAGCGCCGCCTGCCGACGCCAGCTGTGCGTTTGCAGCTACTACCACTATCGCAGATACCATAACTGCTGACAGCGACAGTGTCAGTATTTTTCGATTCATCTCTACGGTTAAGCATATCAAAGGTTATAACAAATCTGATACAAGCCTCTAATCTTACACTTGCTACTATATAGACAACTCTGCCTTCAGTTAGACACTCGTACTATGACAACGATTATGGGAAACAAATAACTCCATCGGTTTCGCGAACTAGATCCTATCTTTTTCATCCTCGTTTTGCGAGTTCTGTATGATTGGCAAAACACTGAGGACATTCTTCCTTCAACGAATGAATTTCTATGTATTCTGCGGTTTCCTTTAGGACGGAACCGCAGGTTGAGCAGAGATACTGGCTGATCTGCAAGAATTAACATGTTGAAATGACACCTAAAGGACAAGGCACCTTGCGGACCCCCTCCCTCCCCTCAAGTAGAGCTGTGCCTTATCTAAGACCTGAAGCTTGCCTTCATCATGCTACGTGGACATGACTTCCTAGCTCGAGCTACCCAGCTCTACAGGGTTTGCAAAGACTGCGATAAAAGAACTCCATACGTTTGCATCAAATGCGGATTCTGCTATTCCTGCCATTGGAAGATCGAAAAAATGTCAAAGCAGTTACAGCTGGTCGTTACTGTTTAGCTGGTGAGGGAAGCTTGGGGAGAACCGTACCTTCTTTCCGATTAGCTCTAGCCGACGAGGAATCAGAGTGGAAGGACTATCGAAGGCACCTCGACAAAGCAGTAAGAAAGGATTTTGATGACATGTTTGCAATTCCTAGATTGTATCTTTCTGCCTGTTCTGGCACTGTCAAGTTGGCAAGGATATGCCCAATTTTCATGAGCATACTTCTCTATCACTACAGGGAATTGAAAATAATAGCAAAAGAACTTGGTGTCAAGGACATGTAGTATGTCACTAAATCCTAGGGACGATATTCTGACACAAATTATCAAAATCCTATCAAGGCTATGCAGATACCCTACGAGAGCCCGAAAGCCAATTGCTTTCTTCCTCACACACACGGCGAGGGCTTGTCTCATTATTCAAATGGAATTACTTTGAAATCTCTATGCTCATGGTGTTCAATGTCTGCCTTGAATAACAACACGAGATTACATGCTTGCAAAAGTAAAGCTTGTCTAGTTTTTCGATCTCTGCAGATTTTTGATGTTCCACAAATGAGTGTAATGTTCTAGAACAATTGTGGATGAATGAAAGATAGTCAAATTCTCATGATTTCGTTTACAAGCTCGTCGGTTCGATAGAATTTATCACATATGCTGCACTTTCATCCTCTCACTTCTTTGAAGGTTGTCCGATATCGATATTCTGTCATTTTAATCAAACACTTCGGACAATTAAGCATCCGACAGTTGTTTGGAGCTTGCAACTTCTTATACTGAATGATGACTTGTTCTAGCGCTAAGTATCATACAGAAAAAGAAATTTAGAGGATGTTCCGGTCTTTCAGGAGTTCGGCAAGCAAAACGGCGCCTTTTGCAGATCCCATCTTTTCATTGTGAGACAAGAGCACATACTTTATGCCGTTGTCAAACGCCGTGTCCTTGCGGAGCCTACCAACAACGGTAGTCATGCCGTCGTTTAGTTCTCTATCAATTCTTGGCTGCGGTCTTGTTGGGTCGTCGTGCACCACGATGTAATCTTTAGGAGCGGTGGGCAATCCCTTAATTGAAACGTTCTTTGAGAATTTCAGCATCTCATTTTTGACCTCCTCTGCCTCTGCCGTCTGCTCCGTTTCCACGAACACTGCCTCGGTGTGGCCGTCTAGCACAGGAACCCTTGTGCAGGTGCAACTAACCTTGAGTGACGCCGATAAAATAGAGCCATTGTTCATGC
>DASYSB010000025.1:0-14699 GCA_036003785.1 Nitrososphaera sp. | reverse complement strand
ATATGGCAAAAGCTGAGATTCGCGACAGCGACTACTGCGACTGCAGACCCCCGATGCGCTAGCTGCAACCATGACCTAAAGCAGCTCAAGGAAGTAGATGTAACTCTATGATTTACAAAATACGCAACAAAAATAGCGATTTTGATTATGATCAGCCTGAATATCCTACGTAGAGCTGAATGCTCCTCCCTCACTTGGGTGTTAGCTTCGTTATAACGTGCTCTTTTTCCTCGCTGACATGGCAATAATGGAAGATGCTATCAATTCCTACATATCATACCTAAAGAAGCGATCAAGAAAGCCAGACAATGATAGAATTCCGATCAATACCCCTTACCTCCGAGCGCATGAAAGGACGATCAAGGTCCTGCAGGATACGCCCCGCGAAATCGGGATAATGCCGAAAAATATAAGCTTCAGTCCCCGGGAAGTGAAAGGACTGATTCCACAGCTTTAAGATATCTTGCGAAGGAAGAGTTGGATAATTCTAAACTTCGCTCTTCACATATTCATGGGGCATTAATCTCACACATTTTCATTCCTAATTCGCTAAGCCTAATTTGATTCTGAAATTTACTGATTATGAAACAATGCAAAGGTATATTTTTCATAGCTAGCGCAGCTGGCATATGACCTTTGAAAGCCTCGGCGATTATGTTGAAGCTCTAGAGCAGGCGGGACAACTCAGGCGCGTCAAAACGAAGGTAAGCCCCAACCTAGAGATAGCTGAGGTCATGCGGAGGCTGATGTATTCCAACGGGCCGGCAGTGCTCTTCGAGAACGTTGAGGGTTCGAACATGCAAGTACTTGGCAACGCGTTTGGCAACATGAGGAGGCTGGAAATTGCACTGGAGACAGAGGACTTTACTGAAATTGGAAGACGCATCACCGAGCTTACAAAAATGAAGATGCCGTCAGGGATGCTCAGCAAGCTAAAAATGCTGCCCAAGCTTTCTGAAATAAGCGAGTACGGACCCAAGTCCGTCGACAGCGGGCCGGTAAAGGAGATAGTTGAAACTGAAAAGGCGTCGCTCAACTCGATGCCGGTGCTCAAGTCGTTCCCAAACGATGCCGGACGCTTTATTACTTTTGGCCTTACCGTTACAAAGCACCCGGAGACTGAAATCCGGAATTTTGGCGTATATAGAATTCAAATCATCGACGACAAGCACGCGATAATGCACTGGCAGATGCACAAGCGCGGCGCACAGCACTACAGAATGCTGAAGGAGCAGAACAAAAAGATCGAAGTCGCCATAGTGATTGGCGCGGACCCGGGAACCATCTTCAGCGCAGTGGCGCCCGTGCCGGAAGGCATGGACAAGTACCTGTTCTCCGGCATTACTCGGAAGAAGGGCGTCAAACTAGTAAAATGCACTACGGTCGACCTTGAAGTTCCTGCCAATTCCGAAATCATACTTGAAGGGTACGTCGATCCAAACGATGTCAGGATGGAGGGGCCATTTGGCGACCACACTGGATACTACACCCCAGCAGAGCCATTCCCTACCTTCACCTTGACATGTATCACAAGACGCAGCCGCCCAATCTATCTCACGACGGTCGTGGGCAAACCAATCTTGGAAGACGCTTACATAGGCAAGGTGATCGAGCGCTCGTTCCTGCCGTTGATACAGATGTTCCATCCTGAGGTGATCGACTTTTCCATGCCTGCCGCCGGCTGGTTCCAAGGTCTCGCAATAATTTCGATAAAGAAGCAGTACCCTGGTCAGGCAAAAAAAGTAATGATGGGGCTATGGGGCATGGGGCAGCTGGCCCTGACAAAGATGTTCGTTGTGGTCGACAGCGACGTTAATGTGCACGACATGAACGACATGATATGGGCGGTAACCACCCGAGCAGACCCGGCACGTGACACTGTGATCATTAACAATACCCCCACAGATACGCTTGACCCGGCGTCGCCGCTAACGAATCTCGGGTCGAAGCTTGGGATCGACGCCACTACAAAGTGGAAGGAGGAAGGCTACATGCGCGAAATTCAGCAGCTTGCGGTCGTCGATGAAGAGACAAAATCTTATGTTGATAGAAAGTGGCGCGAATATTTCAATGGTACCTTATGATTTTGTAAGAATTGTCACGCTCCGCAACCTTATAGCCGGCCTGCTTGACAGCGGCAATTATCTTGTCTGACGTCAGTTCTGTCGAACGTGCGCCCGTTGCGCTCACCACTTCTTCACCAATGAGTGTGCCACCAAAGTCATCTGCGCCATGATTGAGTGCAAGTTGCGCCATCCCGATGCCATTCGTGAGCCATGATGACTGCAAGTGATCTATGAGGCCGTAGTACATTATCCTTGCAATCGCAATCATTTTCAATAATGATAATCCACCTGAAGGGTACTTTATCCTGCCCTCGGCTTGGATCTCTGTCTTGTTGGGCTCAAAGCTCCATGGGATAAAAACAAGGAAGCCACCTGTCTTTTCCTGCAGCCGCGCTATTTTCATGATGTGCCTTGCACGATCCTCTTCTGTATCCACAGTGCCGTACATCATTGTGGCTACTGATTTGAAGCCCAGCTGGTGAGCCTCCTCCATTATGCGCAGCCAATCGTCGCTCTTTATCTTGAGCGGGCTTATCTCCTGCTTGACCCTGTCTTCAAGGATCTCGGCACCACCGCCGGCAAAGGTGTCCATGCCGGCTGCTTTTAGTCGGGCAAGCACTTCTTTCGTGCTGCTGCGTTCGACATTGGCTATCATGTCGACCTCTGAAGGTGAAAGGCCGTTAATCCCTACTTCGGGACATTTCTTCTTGATCGCCCTGAACGCGTCTTCATAGTATTCCAGCTTTAGATTCGGGTTGTGACCCCCCTGAATCAGAACTTGCGTTATTCCAAACATTTCTCGCGACGTTGCTACGCGGCGGACTATTTCCTCAGTTGAAACAGTGTATGATTCTTCGTGGCCGGGCGGACGATAGAACGCGCAGAACTTGCAGTAGGTGACGCAGACGTTGGTATAGTTCAGAATAATGTTGCTGATGAAAGTTATTGTATCGCCAAATAGCCTCCGCCTCAGAATATTTGCAACGAGGCCCATTGAGTAGACGTCGTCCGACTTGACAAGTCTGATACAGTCGTTGAGGCCGAGCCTGTGCCCTCCAAGGGCCCTATCGAGAACCTCACTAATGTCTGATTTCTTTAGAAAATCAGAGAGCAGCTTATTTTGCAATTGGTAACGAGACTTACCGGCTTTTATTGATATTTATTCTTTCACAACAATTTATAACCGACACCGGCGCTGACATGGATCGGTTGCAAAAGAACGATAGCGTCGCAGGCGGTACACCCGCGCTGGAGAAGGCTCTAGCCGGCGAGAAGCTGTCATACAACGATGGCGTTCAGCTCATAAACGAAGAGAACCTTTTCATCCTAGGAGCGGCTGCAGACAGGGTCCGGCAAAAGCTATGCGGCGATATTGTGACATTTGTCGCATCATATTACCTCAATTACACTAACGTATGCGCTGCCAGCTGCCCGCTCTGTGCATTCTATCGCAAGGGCGACGAAAATGACGCTTATACGCTATCGACAGAGCAGATTGTCGCTCGCTCCAAAATTGCGGTGGAGCAGCTTGGTGCCACCGAACTGCACATCGTTGGAGGCTTTCACCCAAAGTTGGGGCTTGACTATTATGAAAAGATGATGCAAGCCATCAAGGCTGAATTTCCAAAGGTTACAATAAAGGCATTCACTCCGGCTGAGATATTCTTCATCGCTCGGTTGACAAAGAATTCAATCAAAGAAGTGTTATTGCGCCTCAAGACTGCAGGCCTCGATTCCCTTCCCGGTGGGGGCGCAGAAATATTCCATCCAGATGCTAGAAAACAGATAGTGATAGGCAAGTGCTCGGGCGAAGAATGGCTCGACACGGCGCGTCAGGCGCACGAGCTTGGACTAAAGAGCAACTGCACGATGCTCTTTGGCCACGTTGAAAAGCCGGAACATATTATTGACCACGTGATAAAGATAAGGGAACTGCACAAAAAGACAAAGGGCTTTACAACGTTTATCCCGCTCAAATTCAGCCTTGAAAACACCGAGCTTGAGCAGAAGGGAGTGGTCACTGCAGAAAGCCCGGCCGTCTATGACCTTCGGGTAATAGCAGTGTCCCGATTGCTGTTGGCAAACGTGCTGAACAATATTTCTGTCTACTGGGTAGCGCTTGGCAAGAAGATCGCGCAGGTGGCTCTCTCGTATGGGGGGAACGACTTGGTTGGCACCGCGTTCTCGGAAGAGATATTCAAGGCGGCTGGCAAAGGGGCTTCCACGTCAACCGAAGAGCTGGCAAGTTTGATCAGAGAGATTAAGCGCGTTCCGGCGCAGCGCGACACGTTCTTTAATATCGTCAAAGGACTTTAGAAGGATAATACCACAGGGTTGAATGTTTCAATTAACATAGTTCAGCAAGACGTTATTTGTATTGCTGCGATAGGACGTGCTGGTGAAAACAGTGCAGAAAGAGGTAGCAATTCTAATTGTAATTTCCGTATTGCTGTCCTCTGTGCTTGCAATCCAAGTTGTACGCGATGGCGGATTTGTCTTGGGGCAACTTGTCAGTCCAACAACGCAGTCAGCACCCAGCACACATGCAGTACAAGGTAGTAATGATGGAGCAACAAGCGCAGATACCACGGTCCCGGCCGCTTCCGGCGACAATGCGTCAGCAATTTTGGACACAGAAAGCGCCGCGCTAAATCAAGTCTTCAAGAAGACCGGCGGCTCCGTTGTTCAGATAACTAGCAAAGTCAAGACCTCTATCCCAAACATAATAATCAATGGTAACCCGCTCGAGAGCCAGTCTACCCGGTTGGGTTCTGGATTTGTTTATGACGCAGAGGGCCGAATCATAACCAATAATCACGTAGTCGACGGAGCCAAGACAGTCGATGTCACGTTTGTAGACGGAAATACGTACTCCGCCAAAGTTATAGGTACAGACGCCTTTAGCGACATCGCCGCGCTGCAAATGACCGACGACTTTTCGGACGAGCATCTGATCCCTCTTTTGATAGGCGACTCTTCGCAGCTGCAGGTCGGCCAACAGGTGATCGCGATTGGAAACCCGTTCGGTTTGAGCGACACAATGACTACTGGAATCGTAAGCCAGCTCGGAAGGCTCTTACCAAATCAGGAAATGGGATTCTCGATACCAAATGCAATCCAAACAGACGCCGCAATCAACCCCGGCAACTCTGGAGGACCACTGCTCGACATACATGGTAACGTGATAGGCGTCAACACTGCCATCAAGTCTAACACTGGCGAATTCTCTGGCATCGGGTTTGCAATCCCGTCAAAGACCGTGAAACGCATAGTTCCGCACCTGATACAAGAGGGTAAGTATGAACACCCATGGCTTGGCATCGCCGGCGCAAGCCTAACACCGGATCTGGCAGAACAACTTGGGCTGCCAAGAGACTTCAAGGGCGTAGCTATAGCTTCAGTAACGCCCGGCGGGCCCGCAGACAAGGCTGGCATAATTGGCGCGACCAAGAGCAATGTCCCTGTAGGCGACGTGATAACCGCGATAGACGGGCACGCTGTCAAGAGGATTGAAGATGTCATCTTTTACATAGAAGAGCAGACCTCGGTTGGAGAAAAAGTCGTAATCACGGTGAACAGAGGCGGCCAGTCACTAGACCTTACTGCAACCTTGGAGGCGAGGCCGCCGCCTGTGACGCAGACGAGCTAGACTACTTCCACCAAGACGTCTGTGTCAATTATTTTCTTTTCTTTAGCCATTTCAAACATCTTTTCAATTCCTTTTTTGCCGTCGCGGCCCATGTCAAGCGTCAGTTTGTTGACGTACATCTTGACAAACTTCATTATCACAGCTTTTGTCTGACCCCGGCCGTACTGCATAGCATAGCCTACGGCCGAATCGATGTTCTCAAGACCATATTGTATCGATCTCGTGAAAACGTCGCTAAATTCTGTGATCTGGTTTTTGCTCATTGTCCGGGTACTTGCCACGTTGATTCCCAGCGGCACAGGAAGACCATTGTTTTTGTCAGACCACCAGCTGCCAAGATCAAGTGCATTGACAAATTTTGCCTTGTCGTACGTTATCTGCGCCTCGTGGATAACAAGTCCTGCATCCACCTGGCCAGACATGACTGCGTCAGGAATCGCCTCAAATGACATCTCTTTTTCCGTGAATCTCCCAATTGCCAACTTTAAAAGCAGGTTGGCCGAGGTCATTTTGCCGGGAATCGCGATCGTCGCCTTTTGCAGCTGGGCGGGAGACATGATCTTGTCCTTTTTCGTTATGACGATTGGGCCGTAGTTCAGCCCGAAACTCCCGCCGCTTTTCAGTATGACATAGTCATCTAGGTAAGAATAAGCATGTGCCGACACCGCGGTCACGTCCAGCTCGTGCTTTAGCGCCCGGCGGTTGAGCGTTTCAATGTCCTGTATGACGTGTTTTATAGTGAAATTCGTTCTGATCTTGCCAGACGCAATGCCATAGAACATGAACGCGTCGTCAGCATCCGGCGTGTGACCCAGCATTATCTCCATCGTTCCCGGGGTCTGCTCTGTCACTATTAAACCATAGAACTCTTGGGAACATTTAATAGTCCTGCGAAAAACTTTTTCCGATTGAAGCATGCCAAAGTTCAAGTCTACACAGGACATATTGAGGATAATTGGTAACAAGGATCAGATCCGCAACTTTGGCGTCATTGCCCACGTAGACCACGGCAAGACGACCATGAGCGATAGCTTGCTTGCCGCGTCGGGCATCATTTCCCCGTCAGTCGCAGGCCAGGCGCTAGCGCTCGACTCTATGAAGCTCGAGCAGAACCGACAGATGACAATCAGGGGAGCAAATGTCACGCTATTCTACGAAATGGATGGCAAAGAATACGTCATTAACATGATAGACACGCCCGGCCACATTGACTTTACCGGCAGGGTAACTCGCGCGCTCCGCGCGATAGACGGGGTGGTAGTTGTTTCGGACTCTGTAGAAGGCATCATGACTCAGACGGAAACGGTCACAAGGCAGGCCCTCGAGGAGCGCGTAAGGCCAGTGCTCTATATCAACAAGATAGACAGGCTGGTCAAGGAGCTAAAACTGAACCCTGACGAAATGCAAAAGTGGCTAATGAACATTATCAGCCACTTCAATCAGCTCATCGACATTTACGCCGAGCCTGAAATAAAGGAAAAGTGGAAGGTCAGTATTCAGGGTAACAGTGTGGCCTTTGGCTCTGCCAAGGACAGGTGGGGCTTTAACTTTAAGATGGCCAAAAAGACAGGCATCAATTTCAAGGATGTTTATGATGCCTATACGAGCAATGACCCGGCGGCGATAAAGTCGCTTGCGGAAAGGTCGCATTTAGCAGACGCGGTGCTCGGCATGGTCGTAGAGCACCACCCGCCGCCCCATGTCGCGCAGAAATACAGAATCCCTAAAATCTGGCCCGGCGACCTCGATTCGGATATTGGCAAGGCACTGATTGCATGCGACGATAAGGGCCCTGCACTCATGATGGTTACAACGATCAACGTCGACCCGCAGGCCGGCAGGGTAGCGACCGGCAGGCTTTACTCTGGCACAATAAAGGACGGCGACGATGTTTACCTTATTGACGCAAAGAGGCCAGGCAGGGTCCAGTCAGTTAATATCTACATGGGCAACACAAGGGAAATCGTAAGCTTTCTTCCGGCCGGCAACATCCCCGCGCTGCTCGGGCTTGACTATGCAATTGCTGGCGAGACCATTTCGACGGTAAAGGGCGCGCATGCGTTTGAGTCGATCAAGTATGTGTCAGAGCCAGTGGTGACGATTGCGGTCGAGCCAAAGCACCCCAAGGACCTTCCCAAACTCGTTGAGGGACTGCGAACTATTACAGTCGAAGATCCAAACCTCATAGTAAAGATAAATGAAGAAACGGGCGAAACACTGATGGCCGGCATGGGCGTATTGCACCTCGAGATTGCTACTTCCCTTTTGCAAGAAAAAGGTCTTGAAATCGTAACGACGCAGCCGCTCATCAACTACCGCGAAACTATCCGCGCAAAGGCCGGGCCGATAATGAGCAAGTCTCCCAACAAGCACAACAAGATTTTCATGCGCGTTGAGCCCCTGACAGACGACATACTTGACATGATAAGGACGGGCAAGATAAAGGAAGACATGGACCAGAAAGAGATGGCCAAGCTGCTTAGGGAGAAAGGATGGAGTGCAGACGAAGCAAGGAGCGTGGTCGCTATCGATATCAGCGGTAACATCATGATAGACGAAACAAAAGGTGTCCAGTACCTGCAAGAATCAATGGACTCGATACGATCGGGCTTTGACGATGTCATTCGCAACGGGCCGATAGCACACGAAACGGTCAGAGGAGCAAAGTTCGTTCTGCACCACTACGTCCCGCACGAAGACCCGGCGCACAGAGGACTTGCACAGCTGCTGCCGGCAACAAGGAGGGCAATGCTTGGCGTGATGTTGATCGCCGATCCTGTGCTACTGGAGCCGATACTTGGCATCGAAGTCAAGTGTCCTCAGGACCTGATAGGACAGGTATCAAGCGTGCTTTCGAGCAAGAGGGGCAAACTTTTGAATGTCGAGCAAAAGGGCATTATTGCAATCATGCAGGGAGAAGTGCCGGCGTCTGAAACATTTGATTTGTCAGAGAAAATGAGGGGAGCTACCGCGGGCAAGGCTCTTTGGAACACATATTTTAAGGCATGGCAGCCTGTTCCAAACTCAATATTCAGGACACTAGTTGCTGACGTGAGGAAGAGGAAAGGCCTCAACCCAGACCCACCGTCGCCAGACGAGTTTATAGATAAGGAATAAAAAAGAGAATCCCCCCCGCTCCCGCACAAGTTTGTGCCGCTTATCAGGTATTGTCGTACGTTATGATTAGGGTGGGAGTGCTTAATAGCAGCCAACTAAACGCTGTGGCGGAATGACTCTAAAGGGACAGAAGAATCACTATAACATCAAGCTGCTTAGAGGGTACGGTGTTTCCATCAATCTAAGGAACAACAAGATCGTTTTGAAAGGAGGATCGGATGTTTTCACAGGCCAATTCGAGCAAGAAGAATGGTTTGTCACCCAAATCCCCTATGAGAGAATCGTCATATCGGGTAAAGGTTACATTTCGACTGAGGCGATTAAGCTCTTGACAGACAAGAACATCAATGTCATTCTAACTGATACCTACGGAAATCTTCTTACTGCTATGCATAAAGTAATGTCAAGTCCAACTGCAATGAATAATCGGATTGGACAGTATGACACTTTTCGAAATCCTGAAAAGGTTGCGTACTTGCAAAAACAACTACTTGAATCAAAGTTAAAAAGTCAGATCGAATTCTTGAAGTCAATCCAGAGGCCAGAAGTTCAGGAAGCGATTGACGGCCTTGCAAGATACCTGACACAGATTGAAAAGGCAGGTGATAAGCGCGACCTCTTGACGATAGAATCAAGGGCAGGACATCTCTACTTTAGGAACTATGCCAAGCTGTTTCCTGAAAAGTATGGCTTTCTCTCAAGACATGGCGGCGGCTTAGTTATGTCAAATCGGTATGCCTCGGATATTGTAAATGGGTTACTGAATTACGGCTATACGGTTCTTGCTGGTGAAATTGCCAAGTTTGTCAATGGAATCGGATTAGATCCATACTTTGGTTTCATGCATAGGAGTCATAATTCTTTTCAGGCCTTGGTCTATGACTTGATTGAGCCCTTTAGGTGGCTAGTAGAGAATGCTGTTTACAAGGTTGTGGTTGAAGAATCGAATCATGGCCGATCTGTTAAGAGGAATGAATATGCGTGGACTAGAGAAGGAAAAATACTACTAGATTCTAGCTTAATTCGCAGATTTTTGGAGTTACTTGAGAGAATATTTCAAGTGGAAAGACCGTACAAGTTCAGGCATGGGCTTAGAATGAAAAACGGGCTATCAATGTGTCAGGAGTTAACTATTGTAAAAACCAAAGTTCACGAACTAGCAACTTATTGTATAACAATGGGCACAACATCTGATTTCATGGGCGGTGAAGAAAATGTCGCATAAGCTAGGTATTTTTTAGGTTCAACTGCAACTGGTATGAAGTCTTCTGAGTATATTCGCTGGTCCCACTCCCAGAACCAAGGTTCCCCATAGAGCATTGTGCCGTCTAGTGTATAACTTGAATGGGGCTCGACGACAGTTCTGGTATCTGCTGTCTCTTGAGCCCACACAAGACGGGTTCCCTGCTCAGAATCTAGGATATGGATCCAAATCGATTCATCGGAAAGTTGAAGAGGACTATTGCTGTTGTTTTCTATAAACGCCTCGAATCTCACGGTTTCATTCCGATTATACAATTCTTTATCTGTGGAAAAAACCAGCCTCACTCCATCATACGCTGGAGGAATAACATCGAATGTGACTACATTAGATGGCACGTATAGGCAATTGGCTCTATCTGACTCTTGGATTGATATTTTAATGTAATAACCCAACAAATATGTGTCCGCATGGTCTAAAGTCCAAGGTAAGGGGATTGTGTCACCTTGGTTAAGCTTGATTCTGCCATTCACAGGCAATGTCATGGAATCATAAAGCTCATCCGCATACCAAGCGTCACAATACGAATCCAAGGTTGGCTCTGCAGGTCCAACCCCTTTAGAGCTGAGCCACGGATCGAATCGTTCTAATCTAATGCGTTCTGCGTGATTCGCATTATTTACCAAATACATTGAACCTTTCAGATCGTTGCCTGCGAATACCCAAGGCTTATCGAGTTCTGTTTCTACTTGGAGATTGTGTGATTCGTAGTATTCTTCGGATCCAATAGTTACGGCGCGATTCCCTTTATCAATCAACGGGAAAAACATAGGCCGACTGCTATCTATGCCATCAATCCCAAGTAGGAAATTATCGATAAACTTGATGCCAGGAAGCTCGGGTGTCCAGATATTTACCATCTTTATTACCTCGGTATTGCGAGAGATACTAACACGCGATTCTTGTATCGACTCTGCGATTCCCCGATCGTCTGATATCTGTGTTATGAATGTGATATTGCCAGATATTCTATCATGGTTCCTTAGAATCAGGATCAGTTCAATCTGATCACCAATAGCCATATTCATCAATGGCTTAGTTTCGCCACGCATTATGAAACTTGAAGTTATGATGGTTGGATAAGATGATGAGATATCATTGTTATCAGACAGGGAAGATTCCTGACCTGATACGAGCGGTGTTAGTGTGTTGAGAAGTAGAAAGAAAATTAGCAACAATACGCTAGTGTGCAATGTATTTGACGTTGATATGACAATGACTTGCTTTTGAGCCTTATGCAATTCATAATCACAAGGTATTCTTGACTCCCAGCCGATTCACAGGTTCTTGCAATTGCTTGAGAGGATATTTCAGAATGAAAGACTATACAAGTTCAAACATGGGATTAAACGAAAAGACGGTATGTCGATGTGCCAGGAGATTACCATTGCCAAGCTAAGTGTTCAGCATCTGGCGGAATATTGTAAGCTTTGATTGAATTGTCTAACTGAGACAACTGTGGAATTCGACAATTGCTTAAATCTTTTTATAGTTGATTCTTCTAGGAGCGCCTACGACCGAGTCAGCACCTAAAGCTAGCACTTCTAAGACAAAATATTTAGGAATTGGAATAGGGGCGGGAATCGCTGCAGTCATAGGTGCAATCGCAATACTTGGTTCATTCAACCCGGTAGGACTTTCAAGTCTCGGAGGAAATAATCTTCAAGTGCTAATTCCATTTGTGGACAAGGACCCAGACAAGGATGGTCTGACGACCGATGAGGAATTCACACTAGGTACAAATCCTAATCTCTCCGATACTGACGGTGATGGGCTTAATGATGCACAAGAGAAGGCTCGTGGCACAAATCCGAATTGGTCTGATACTGACGGTGATGGGCTTAATGATAAGGATGAAATCGATAGAGGTACGAATGCGCTATCCGTAGACAGTGACGGAGACACTTTGACAGACAGAGAAGAAGTATTTTCAGGCACCGACCCGCTGTCTTCTGATTCAGATAGTGACAGCTTGAATGATGGGGAAGAGAGGTCAATAGGCACAAGTCCTCTGGACCCTGACAGTGATGATGACAGCTTGAATGATGGCAGAGAAACCGCAATCGGGACTAATCCTCTTAACAGAAATACCGATAGTGACAGATATGATGATTCTGACGATTCAATGCCTACAAGTAGAAATACCGCCGTAGTGCGTTTGGACGCAACTGATACAAAGACTGACGTGAATTGGATCAATCTTGGCATAGCTGCCGTCGCTGTTTATCTTGGAGGGCTACCTAACTTAGGTTCAGAGATTGCCACTGCAAGCACCGATGTCGCGGTGCGCAATACAGGCACTGACTATACCAGCTATGTTTCATTTGATGTCATTGTGAAAGTCGGTAATGACGAGATAATGCGTATTAGGGAACACTTGAACAGATTAGATGAAGGTCAAGCGATGCAAGAGCATTACGAATATAAGATAACAGCCAAAGATGTTCCGAAGTATTTGTTCCAGCTAATAAAAGATGGGGAATCCTCTTTTTCGCTTACTGTTCAGAATATTTCATATGAGAAATACTGATCATTGATTTTGACCTGCGGAGCCGGTCTAAAGCCATTCTTATAAGCACGGTTGCTTACGATAATTAGTTGAGCAAGGTTTTGGCAGCTGCCGGTATTGTGTCTGGTATATTCGTTGCACTCTTTTTTCTATTTGGTGATCCCTATACAGCTATTACTAGTCTGTACAAGCCTTCTCCAATAAAGCAAGTCATACCAGGCTTTCTCCCAAACAATTCATCCAATATCGAGATCATGATTCACCAGATGATTAACGAACACAGGGAAGCAAAGGGTCTAGAGGTCTTGGTTTGGGATGAAAATCTGGCTATCGTCGCACGAAATCACAGTGAGGATATGGCAAAGCGAGGATACTTTGAGCACGAAGACCCTGAAGGCCATGACCATGTTTACAGATATTTGATGCATGAATATCGATGCGATTATGCAAGTGGTGAGAATATCTACATGACGGAAAAGCCTGTAATGGGTGACTCTGATGAAAAGATTGCTGACAAAGCAGTAGTCGGATGGATGAATAGCGATGGCCATAGGGAAAACATCCTCTATGACGGCTTTCATAAAGAAGGAATTGGCGTTTATCTAGGATTAACCGACGCGCATATTACTCAGAACTTTTGTTAGCGGTCAGCCGACGTAGTATGTTCGCGATTAACTGCGTGCCGGTGCAAGTGTTGGTTTTATGACGGCTCCGCCTATGGTCAATCCGAAGCCCATTACAGTAGTTATCACTGAAATGAGAACAATCACTTTCATTGTCTGGATCGCATCATATATGGCCTGATTGGCGCTCTGGTACTTTGCTTGGATTTCTGAGGAAAAGAGGCGGCCTAATTTGCCAAGGAAACTATCTCCCCTTTGTTGCAGCTCCGCCTGCTGTGATATGATATATTCGATTTGTGCGTTAGCCCAGACAAGCCCGATTATCCCGATTCCCATGAGGATCAAGCCGGCGACTAGAAAACGCTTTATCATGACGCGAATTGCTCTTATGCACTATAAAAGGTGCTATGGAATATCACAAGTCAAAATTTTCATCAAGTTCGGGATTGTGCTAATTCTCGTACTCATCCTCATCGTCGTAGGCAAAATTGAAAACATGCACTGCGACGTAAAAGCTAAAAACTTGCGACTATGTATGTGAAGCTTGTTTAATAAATCCGTACAGCTCTTCCAATGAGCCGTTCCATTTAAGACTGGCTTAGCCATGTTAATTGGTTGTTGTTATGAGACGAAAAAAATGGGGAGCGCGTTTGGACAGATTTATTCTTCTTCTGGACCAGTCGCGACTACTACGGCTGTATCGGTAGAGCCGTCTCCTGCAGAGGGTGCGCTGTCACAGTGGACATCGACAGTGTTTGTTGGGCCGCTGGTAATTGGTGGAATGTTGGATAGAGTGCAGTCAATAGATGCTCCATTATCATTCCGCGATTGCACGTGGATGACATATGCACCTTCAGATGGTTCGGTGATACCTTCTTCCTGAGTCACTCCTTTGGTGATACCTAGCGCAGGGAATCGCATGGCACCTTGACAATCTGTCTCGTATGAGTGAGAGTTTGGTCCTTCGGTATTTTTGCACCATATCCAGAAAGCAGCGATTCCTTCCTTTCCTCCAAATGTTCCAGAGGCAGCTCCAGAAAATACAACTTGTTCCTGATTATTTGCCGCAAAAGCTTGTGGGGCGAATAGTAATGCCAGTACAGCCGTCACAAAGATAGTTCCTGCAATTTTTATTCGCATCAGAAACAATCACAATAAGGATGAAGATAAATTCAGGATACGATTCCCATTCCTGGTATTATCAGGAAGATTGTACCAGTAGGCCTGCAAATTTCCGCAAATCATTTGAAATCCTATGCATGTCGTTCGCAGCATTAGTTATGCCGTTGGCTGCAGGCGGAAATACTAAAAAATGTATACCCATCCAACCCTCTTGCATATGTACTAACAATAAGAACTGCAATACCCAGACCAACGACTGCTCCACTTTTTCCCATTAAGATGGCTTTAGTCGATCGTCAAGCATCGCACTATAAAAGGTGCTACGGAACATCGTGTGTCATTTACATAGCTC
>DASYSB010000024.1:0-7757 GCA_036003785.1 Nitrososphaera sp. | reverse complement strand
GAAATTCTGGAATCAGAGATCAAGCGAGAAAAGTATGAAATTGAAAACTTGCCAAATAGAGAAAGAGAGGAAATTGAAGAGATATACAGAGCCAAAGGCTTCGAAGGAGACGAACTTGCAAGAGTTGTAGACAAGATAACCTCTAACAAAGATGTGTGGCTAAAGACTATGCTCACTGAAGAATTGGGGCTCAACTTGGAGATCCTTGGGAATCCGCTCAAAGGAGCTCTGGTGATGTTTGGATCTTTCCTGCTTGGTGGAATTCTTCCAATCCTGCCGTATTTTGCGTTTGGAAGCGGATTTGTATCTCTTGGAATTGCAATTGGAATCAGCCTTTCCTCGTCATTTGTCATAGGTGCGCTCAAGGCGCGCTTGGCCAAAAAGAGCTGGATTAGAGGTGGGCTAGAAATGGCAGGACTTGGAACAGGGATAGCACTTGTAGGATATGGAATCGGTGCCGAGCTGGCAAATACGGGAATCATAAATGCGGCTTTGGTGAAGGAATAAGTGATAACCAAAGCGAGAAAATCACTCTTTCTTGTTAAACTGATAACTCGATGTCCCAAGGTTAGTAACGAGATGTACGGCCCTGCTCAGTCGAGAAGACCATTGCTGAGATGATAGCAGTTCAGACCCAGATAGATAACTAGGGTCACAAACCCACCAAGCATTGAAGCGTGTATTGGAAACAAGGCCTTTTCGAGAATTCCCTTTTTGTTTTTCTGTCCTTGCCATTGTGATGCTTGCAATTTCAAGCTCACCATCCTATATTGGGCGTCGTACTTGATAACCATTTATGTTAGAACCATGAAATTTTGATGTTGTCTGAGCTAATTGGCAATTGACAGTTGACACTCGAGCGACTTTAGAAAAATAAATAATGAAAAAGGAAACGCTGCAAAAGCAGCGTCCTCAGATTTGCGATTTTTTCGTTCTATGCGGTTAGTGTGCCTTCGAGCTCTAACTTCCAGTCTCCAAGCCTGCTATTCCATGCGTCACTGCTACCTTCGAACGTCAGGTCAACTGAGCCTGAATCCGTTGGGAGCTTTGATTCCTCGTCAATGGCACTTCCGCGCAGCTTGAGCTTTATGATATTGCCGTCCTCGTCGACTGCCAATGTGGCAATCTTCATGGCATCATGATTCACTGAATAGAGCGCATATCCGATAACGACTGTGTAGGTTTGGTTTCCCACATCTACCGTTCCGCCAAGCACGTCAAGTAACACTATTGCCCTGTTTGACTTCCAGACTGCCAAGTCCAAATTCATGTCTGAATCTGCTTGGGTGCTGTTGTTCATCGCGGTACCGTTTGCTGACAATGTGTAGTTCGAGCCTGGAGCATAATCGCCGGGACTTTCAGCATGTGCCTTGCTGTGCCTTTCATGAATTTCTGAACCAGTTACGGTAGATGCTATTCTTTCACTCTTCTCTTTGCGTTTCTCCTTAACATCGTCGTCGTCCTGTTCGTCACTTACATTGTTATTCTGGTTATCTGCGTCGTCCTGTTCGTCATCATTGTGGCGACCGTTCTCTTTATTGTTCTGTTCGTGATCAACTTTATCATCATTCTGTTCGTCATCGTCTTCCTCATCATCCTCTACATGTGCCTGAACTGTGAATGTTGGGAATATTGCAGACAAAGTTCCTACACTAATTTCACAACCAGTGTACGTGGCATTGACAAACGCAAAGTGTTCTTCAAATTCGCCCTGTCCGTCCTCTACCACCAAACCATCGGTGAATTTCTGGTTAATGTCAGGAGTGGTGCAGTTAAACATGACATGGTATGTGCCATCCGCCAAGTCACCCTCATGCACTTCGACGTCTAGCTCATCATCGCCCGAGTCTAGAGTGGCATGGCCGTGAGCTCCTAATGGCTGGACAAGCTCTGCATTATCCTGCTCTTCTTCATCACTTTGATTTTCATCAGTTGTGTTATCGTCATCCTCTTCATCTCTTTCACTGTTGTCTGCGTATGCATTCAAGCCAGCAAAATAAACTGGATTGATGCTACTGACAACTGAGAATACGAGAGTTAATGCTACAATTGCTGCAAGTAGCATCCTCAAATTTTCCATTAGAAGAACGGTGACATATTTACCATATAAATTAGATGGAATTTTCCTCCATATGTAAGAAAAATTACAACATGAGTTCAAATAGGGGGAAGGAACCAGTTGCACAATTTGGGAATTTTGAGGTTTCGAAATTGCGTGAATGCTGATGAGGTTTTTTGGTTGCCCTCGAAAATTCTTGCAGTACATAGATTCGTGGATGCTTTAATCAAGGGGTTGAGATATCACGATCAACAATAGGCCCAAAATTGAAGAGCAAGATAGCACTGTGCATTGTGATTGTCGCCGTCTTCGTAGGAGTAGCTCTGACTCTATTCCTGACATTTGCCGGTCAAGGCAGCATTGCAAACGAGCAAAACCAAACTAGACCTTTTCTGCACGATGCAGCGCTTGTTCCAGAGCTTATGGTAGGGGGGCTGGAATTCCCTACCAGCATGGTCTTTCTTGACGACAACAACATTCTAGTTCTGCAAAAGAACGACGGTCAAGTCAGGCTAGTTTCTGATGGGAAGCTTCTCGACGAACCTGTGCTGCAGATTGATGTAGCTAATGAAGCAGAAAGAGGATTGCTCGGGATAGCGATCTCTGAAGACGGCAATACTACTTCAGTATTTCTTTATTTGACTGAGAAAGATAACGAGCTAAGAAATAGGGTTTATAGATACGACTGGGACGGACGAATTCTCGATAACAAGACCCTGATTTTGGACCTTCCAGGCGAGCCCGGACCTTTCCACGATGGCGGCAAAATTGCGATTGGACCTCGAGACGGTCACTTGTATGCAATTATTGGCGACGTAAACGCTGGTGGTGGTATGCTTGACAATCAGATTCCGGGCAGGCCACTTGACGACAAGTCGGTGGTGTTTCGAGTACACAGGGATACGGGCATGCCAGTACAGGATAACCCTTTTTACAACTATAGTGGTGACATGGAAAAACTTCAGCGATACTATGCCTATGGGATACGCAACAGTTTTGGGCTGGACTTTGATCCGCTGACTGGCAAGCTGTGGATGACCGAAAATGGGCCCGACCAGTATGACGAAATAAATGTGGTAGAACCTGGCTTTAACAGCGGTTGGCATAAAGTGGTAGGTCCAATATCAAGAACCAACGCGACACTGGACGACCTTGTAGCGTTTAATGGTTCACGCTATAGAGACCCAGTATTTAGCTGGCATATTCCAATAGGTGTCACCGATATCGAATTTTTTAATTCGTCGAAATTTGGTGCAAAATACGAAAATAACATTTTTGTCGGCGACATCAACAACGGCAATCTCTATTTCTTTAAGGTGAATGAAGAGAGGGGTGGCCTAGTCCTTGAGTCCAGCGGACTAGCTGATTTGGTAGCTGATCCTGTCGGGGATGACATATTGGGAGAAGCCTCATCTGTGTTAATTGGCGAGCGCTTTGGAAGGATAACTGATATTGAGACGGGCCCTGACGGGAATCTTTACGTTTTGACATACTTAGACGGCAAGATCTATAGAATTACATCAAAAGAGTAGCAGCCATATTAGCGATGTTGTTGTAAGTTAATACAAATCCGCATGCCGTATAGCAACAAAAAAAGGGTTTCGATCAAGCCAGTAAATATCACGTCGGCAGTGGCTATTTTTTTCTTTGCAATGATATACGGCCTGATAGAACACATGCTGCTTGCAAGCCCCATAGGGATTAGCGTGCTGACGTACCCCATGAGCATCCACATTACAGGCCAACTCTACTTTTACCATGTTATAATGCTCGTTATGGCGATGTTGGTTTCGTTCAACCCGTTCTTTGACAGGCTGATATTCAGGACTAAGCGCAACATAAAATTGCAGGGAATTCTATGGGGCAGCGGCAACATCCTGAATTTCATTTGGCTTGAAGACTTGTTCTACTTTGTCCTGTTCGGTGAATGGCCAAAAGACGTAATGACTCCATTTCATATCTCCTTTTACGGGATCGTATGGTGGTACCCTGTCGCATTTGGAGGGGCTCTCTTCCTATACTATCTCACTTCCAAGATTATAAGGAGGATGCCTTTAGAAGCGAGGCAGCTAGAAGATGATATTTCTTAATAGTTTTGGAGTCGAATAGGTACCGTGGGCGGGAAAAGGGCGATAGTGGCATCGGCAATTGTAGCAGTAGTTGCCATTGGCATAGCAATAGCCGTGCTTCAGCCCCGGCTTGGGTTGCAGCCTAGCGATACCGGAGATGGAGAGACGGTCATAGCCAATGCTACAGAGCCTGTTCCAAAGGAAATCGTGAGTGTTGCATCCGAAAGGTCTGCTTTTCCTTTCGTACAGCGATGGGCTTCTCAGTACAACAATGACGAAAAGGCTGTGGGAAGCGTAGAGCTAGGCTACTTTTTGGACCGACCAACCACGCCCAGCGACCTGGTGATTGTAGGAAACATCCAGGACACTGTCAATGATTCGAATTATATCCCCGTCAGCGCTCAGGCAGCGGCAGTCGTCTACAACATTCCCAGCTTTCCAGACATACCCTCTGGCATGAAGCTCAATGCAAGTGTACTATCTTCGATATTCAACGGTACGATAACAAAGTGGGACGATCCGGCCATCAAGAGCCTGAACAGTGACATGAACCTTCCATCTGAGAAGATAATTGTGGTTCACGAAAATAGAAACAGCAGCAGTTTAGCTTTACTGGAAAGTTACATACCTACAGATATCCGGTGGCCTAAAAATAGCGTAAGCGCTCTAGGACCGGATGAACTTGCGGCTATGATAAGGAAAACGCCGTATTCAATCGGGTATGTCGATTTCTCGTATGCAACCCAGACGAGGATGACATTCGCGGCCATCGGGGCTCTTGATGGAGAATATATTCTTCCTTCAATGGACTCGATAGGCCGGGCAGTGAATAGCTCGATGCAAGTTCAAAATGTGACCACCGTCAAAGGGACTAGTGACATGGCCCCGCCTTTCATGAATGCAAGCATGCTGCAGAACGGATCTTACCCTCTTACGGGCCTCAACTACGCCTCGTGGCCCAACAGCACATCGGATGACGCCCAAAATGCAACGCTGGATTTCGTCAGATGGATGATAGACGAGGATAGGGGTCAGCAGACTCTGCTAGAAGTTCAATATCCGCCGATATACGAGGACAATGAGCTTTTGGCTACCTATGCTGGTGCCGTAATCAATAGCACCACTCCAATAGCCTCCAAAAGTTAATAATACAATTGCAAGTAGCTTTTTTTCAGTTGGAACGCCAATACATAATATTCGCTGCTGTGGCAGCCGCAGCGTTTGCAGCCCTTCTAGTATTTGCCTTTTACAACCCTTTTCAGCAATCAAAGGGCGATGATAATGGTCCTGATGTGATAAAAGCGAAGAAGGGGAAGGAAGTATTCATTCGATATTCTTCTGCTGTTGTCAAGATGATACAGGACTTGCCTTCCAAGAACTCGGTGGAAGTTGAGGTATCATCTGAACTGCATAACACCAACCTCGCCGGGATCAGTGGTCACATAACATATTCCGACATGAAAATGACATTTGTGCAGGATGGAGAGAATGAAACGGTCACTGATGATGTATTCAAGACAATCGAGTACAGATTCTTTCCCGATGCGGGAAACAAGACCAGTTACGAATATGAAAATGTTCGATATGTCGCACAATCTCAGGACAGCCAGGTGGTGGTAGGTATCAAGCCACTATCCACTGCGAAAATTGGTGAGCATTATACAGTCAAGCTTTTACTCCACACGGGCGGCATAGTCAGTTACAAGATATCAGATAAGGTAATAGAAATAGTTCCGTAATACCCTTTTCAAAAGTCATTAAGAGTACAAGATGATTCTTTGCACTAGATGGCTGCTTACAGCAGAGCACCCACATGTATGTAATTTCCTGAACTTGCAGAGTTTTTTTGTCTCCAAAGTGATCTTAAACTAAGTGACTCATATCATGGATTATTGCCATGCAAATCCTTTCCAGATTGCGGCGACCTTAACAGTAGTTGTTTTGTCTGTATTTCTCTCTCTTTTACCATCGCAAGCAGATCCGGCTGCAGAAATTCTGGTGGAGCCTGGCGACAACGCAAAATATCTGATTCAGTGGTCTTGGGATTCTAATTCGTCCAGATCAGTCGGTCTGATACATTCCAAGATAAGAATAACCGATGAATCAAGTTATAAAATTGTAGGATACGTCGCCGATGAGAAAGGGACCAGACTCACTATGTATAATGACGAGCAAGTAGTTATGACTAAATTTTATCTTGAAGACGGGTTTGCAACGGATTGGTCGGTAGCAGACAGTCCGTACAAAGGGTACTTTGCGATTTCCATCCCGCCACAATTTATTGGCAAAGTCGCGAGCGTAAAGATTTTCATTAATAATCACATGTATGCAGTCAATGATGGAACGGCAACGACCAACGAGTCTTGGGTATTCACGAACTCTGCGTACACTGTGCACAAGCTAGGCTCACTTCTCCGATTAGGACCTCTTACCTTGGGGTTTGAAAACTTACCAAACGTGGCTATCTCTTCTCAAAGTGTTGATGACATAAAAGAAATCTCCAAATTTGATGTCCGAGTATTTGATAAAGTTGAGCCTATTTTCCTGACACATCTTCGTAATGTCATTATCGAATATCATGATGGTCTTCCTTTAGTATGGTATGAACCCGCAGTTCGATCAACTTTTGAGGATGAAGTGCCGTCGATTAGATGCCAGCCTTCGCCCGGCTCAGTCTTTGCCGTTGGTACTAACATTGTGAGATGCTTCGCAGCCTATGAATCAGAGCAACCCTCATCCTCATACTTTACAATTGAGGTTCCTCAAGATCCCTACGCAACTTCAAGGGATGAGGTAATGCCAGTGCAAATAGACATTAACCCATTTTATCCGGGATCAAATGCCGTAAAACTCAGGTATACAACACTGGTCGGCGTTGCGCTTCTTGGAAATGTCAGCCTGAATGTTCAAGAGATCAACCAAGATTCACTACAGTTTGGTCCCAATGGTGCTTTATCTGCCGCTGCAACTGGCTCGTATTTGACAGATGTCAATGGTGACGGCTTTAATGACCTTGTACTAAAATTTGATGTCCTGAAGGCAGGCCTGTATGAGGGATATCGTGGGATTGTGTGCGTAATGGGCCTATTAGACGACGGCCAAACTGGTTTCAAAGGATGCGATAGTGTCGAAGTAATAGCGAGATAAACAGGAACACGCAGCCTTTATCTGTGTTCAAAAGCCTGTTAAGTGGGACTTGAGACTATCGCTAATCGTCTCAGTGATGGTCAGAGGGCTGTCTACCCAGAATGAATAATTGAGCTGTATGATCATAAAATTAAGCTAGGCTCCAAATAAATTCACCAGGCATTATTTGTTTGAAATGTCCATACTAGGTCAGATAGGTCTTACTCAGAGCCTACACCGGATCACTACCGTGATTCAGGTCCCTCGGTATGTGAGAAGCATCACATATGACAAAGTATACCAACAATTTGAGAGACCACACGATGCGCTTGGCAACAGGCACCAAAATCCGTTCAACAGAATATACCGCAAAATCGTGAATATCTCAAGTATTGTGATCGGGAACCTCAGGACGGTACAGCGGTCGTTCAGAATTGTACCTCAGAGCCTATCCAGAATTGAAATTGTGGTAAGAGTAAGGCCCAAATGGGATAACTAGTTCA
>DASYSB010000023.1:0-8302 GCA_036003785.1 Nitrososphaera sp. | reverse complement strand
GAAGAAGGAAGACGACTTGCACTATTACGTCGCGTTTGATGGTCCGAAAGGTTACTTCAGCCTGCAGGTGCCAAAATCGACTACGTACATGCTTTCTGGCGAGGCAACGGTGGAGAACCTTTCTTCCGAGATAATCAGGCTACTTGCCCCCAAAATGCCTCAAAATGTGCAAGCCCTCGGCGTGTACATTTATGAGGGAGTTAACAAGGGCGCCCACATTATTGCAGGAGTAAAGAAAGAGGACGGTTCTGTCGAGCCTTAGGCTGACGCCTGAAACTCAACTTGCTTGCATCTACTCTGAGGATTACCGGCATCGTCGGATTCCACTTCATTGCTTCACCTGCAAGCCCTTTTGAACTGGCGAACCTTGCCAGCCCTTTGATGGATATATTCATGGCTGCGACCACGTCTCTATCCATCCATTTCTTACAATCGGCGCACCAAAGCTGCCTTGTCTTCCTGTCCACTTGGGTTATCTTCTTCCCGCATCGTGGGCAGAGCTGCGATGTGCTTCTGGTTTCTGATTTGGATAATTGAATTACTGGTACACCTTCCCATGCTGCCTTGTACTCAATTTGGCGCTTGATTTCGGAAAACGACCAGCTGTTCAGTCTGCTGCGATAGGCAGGGCCTTGGTAGTTGCCTCTGTTGTACAGGTTGCGAATACGGCGAATGTCCTCAAATGCTATTGCAGTCTTTGATTCCTTGGCCCGCTGTACTACTGATTTCGAGACATGATGGAGTAGCTGGCTAATCCTGTTCTTTCTTCTTTTGCCATACTTGCCATAAAGCTTTCTACGTACCCTGACATCGTTACGTTTGAATGACTTCATTATCGACAGGGTATTTTCTGCAATATCGACAGCTTTTGAAAGGTCGTACTGCTTGATTTGCTGGCAGTCACCAACTGTGAGGTTGCGTAGGTTTCTGTCAACGCCTGCTAAAGTGCGTACCTGAATTGGTTCGACTTCCTTGGAGTAGCAGATGCTCAGCAAATTAAGAGTTAGTGTAAAGGAATGTATTGTCAATGTTGAATCAGATAAAGTCCTTCGGACATAGCTGTTCAGCGAAATGTCATAGTACTGCTTATTGCCAAGTGGCACCTTCAATGTGCCATCTACAATCTTGAATCCATAGCAAGAAACAAGCAGCGGCTTTGTGGCACATGGCCGCCTTGGCTGAAAGCCACGCTTGATAGATTTCTTCCTATTGGCAAGAATTCCTGCGGCATGCGATATTGCACACAGCTTGTAGTACGATATGATATCGTAACTGACCAATTGCTTGTATGATAGGCTGCATAGTTTTTTCATAGTCGAAATGTTATTGTCAAGACCAATCTTGATGCAGTCGTTCACCATCTGCCTAAATGTTTTCATCATTTGCAATATCTCTGCAGTCGGCTGGAACGGTTGCTTGACTGATTTGATGGCTATTACTAGAGGCAATTGTTGATTTGCAACGTGCCTTATGTATTAAAAGAGTAGAGCACTACAAGGGGAGGGAGACTGGACGGAAATCAACGATATACTCAGAGTGCATCGATTCGCTTGGTTATCGAATGCAAAAGATAGTTGTTGGATAAAGATGCAAGAATCATCAGATAAGGTTTAGATATGATAGTTCCAAGAATAACCATGTGCAGGACGCCACAATAGTATTTCTGGGCGTGATCAGTTTTGGATTGCTGCATGGAATAAACCCGTCTCACGGCTGGACAGTAGCAGTACTTTATTCAATCAGAAGCAAAAGACCGCTGCTGAGTAGTCTGACCAGCTCCAGCATACTAGCGGGTGCACATTCTCTATCATCAATTGTCGTAGTGGTAGCTTTCATTTTAGTAACTATGTTTGTAGAAATACCTCAAACTTACCTGAATTATGCAGTTGTTGCTGCCCTTGGAATTTTGGCGTACCTATTCTGGAAGGAAAAGGGCGAAGATTTGATTGAAACTCAACACGGACATCTACATCATGATTTTGTACAGCAGATTGAGCATGAACATGTACACTGGCATAGTGGCACAGGCAATCATATGCATTTACACCTCCATCAAAAAAGGACATTGCCAACTCTGGCAGCAATAGCAGGGTTTGCATTGGTATTGGGCTTTGCACACGAGGAGGAGTTTGTAATATTGACATTGGCTGTAGGAGGCATAAACCCACTACTTTTGATGGTCGCTTATGCTGCGGCAGTAGCAGCTGGACTGATAGGGATAACTGTACTTGCTGTCAAAGTCTATTCATACATAGAGCATAGAGTCATGCCATACACCAAATATCTGCCCAAGATTAGTGCATTAATACTGGCGATTATGGCTGTAGGTTTTGCACTTGGATTCCTCTAAGAAAAAGAGGCAGCCACTGTGCAGCAACGAAAACAAGCGAGCTGCAACAGTAGGCAAAAACAGCAGAACTTTATAACTACTCCGAATCTTGCATAGAGTCAGGCACAGATTAGATTTGAGTTCTCCTGACGATGATGAACATGCCAAATCCGACCCTTCTGTAAAAGCAGAAAGCGGCGGAATGCGCAACGTTACTGCGCTAGGTCTAGTCAGCTTCTTCACAGATTTTTCAACAGAGATGGTCTTGGGAATCCTGCCCTTCTTTATCGTCAGCACTCTTGGAGCTTCGAGGGCATTACTTGGTGCTATCGAAGGTTCGGCAGAGCTCACAAGCTACGCGTTTAGAATGATCTCAGGCTCGCTTTCTGACAGGTCTGGAAAGAGAAAGGTCTTTGTCCTTGCCGGTTACGCCGCCTCTACAGCGAGCAAGCCATTTTTCGCGGCAGCTTCTGGCTGGCTTGATGCCTTTCTGGTCAGGACAGGTGACAGGGTGGGAAAAGGCATCAGAACTGCTCCAAGAGACGCCCTTATCGCAGATTCAGTACCTATATCGCGCGTTGGTCGAGCATTTGGATTACACCGTACAATCGACCAGCTTGGCGCGATAGTTGGGCCGGTCGCAGCGTTTGCGCTCTTGCAAGTAGTTGACATAAGAGGGATATTCCTTGCTTCTTTGATACCGGGTGCTATTGCTCTTGTAATCTTGGTATTTTTTGTCAAAGAGGTCGCCATCAGGAGAAACAGTAAAGATGCTAGGCCAAGTATTTTCAGAAATATTGGAACGCTTGTCAAGGGAAACAAGCCGCTGGTATTTCTGCTAATAGTTGCGGGAATCTTTAGCCTTGGAGCTTTCAATTTTTCATTCATACTCGTTAGAGCCTCAGACTTGGGTGTGGACAAGAACTTTATCCCGCTTGTTTATGCGGCAATTAACATCACCCACGCTGCAATTGGCATCCCTTCAGGAATCTTGGCTGACAGGATTGGCAAAGAAAAGATGCTGATAATAGGCTATTCTGTCTTTTTTGCATCCACATTGCTCATGGTCATCCTCGCAGAAGACGCGCTCTATGCCTATGTGCTGGCTGCGGTCTTTGGGTTGTATGCAGGCATCTCAGAGACTGTACAGAGGGCGATCATTCCAAGATACGTTGCTTCCGAATTGAGGGGAACTGCATTTGGCCTGTACAATCTCGTAATTGGAGTATGCTTTTTTGCTAGCAATGTTGTGTTCGGGTTCTTATGGGATAGCATTAGCTTGGCGGCTGCTGTATCTTATAGTGCAATATTTACGGTAGTTGCGATTTCTGGCATGGTAGTTTTCATGCGAAGGTATGCCAATGCATTAAGTAAAACAGGACAATCATGACGAATTTTGTATCACCCTAATTCACCAGTCCATGACCCGAAATCATCAGGGAGTTAGTTTCACCCGAATTTCCACCAATGTCCCAAAATGTCCCTAAGAATTGCCGGTGTCTGATCCGCTTTCAATAGGCAATGCTTTTGACCCGAATTTTCACCGCTATCGCAGATTGTCGTATATATACTGCCGAATACTTGACAGAAGCATGGACAGTAAAGCCCTTGTAATGCTTTCGGGCGGCCTAGATTCTGCTACCTGCCTTTACTGGGCAAAAGAGAATTTCACTGAAGTATCAGCTATAACGTTCAATTACTTTGGAAGACTTGTCCAAGAAAAGCGCGCGGCGGGCAGGCTAGCAAAGTGTGCCGGTCCGGTCAAATTGATACAAGTAGATCTGCCATTTGTAAAAGAAGCGTCCGACTTTTATAACGGACGCTTTCAAAAGCATGATTCTGATGCTCTGTGGTCGTCGTATGTGCCGGCGAGGAACCTCATGTTCTATTCGATAGCTGCTCACTATGCAGAATACCTTGGCGCCAAGTGGATCATTGGCGGGCACAACGTGCATGATGTCAACTTCTTCAAGGATGCTTCCAAAGATTATATTGAAAAATTAAATGCGCTTTTCAAGGAAGGATGTCTTCTGTGTAACGGTCAGGCATACAAGATATTGCTTCCACTCTCAGAGATGGACAGGAAAGACATAATCAGGCTTGCCATCAAGCTCAAGATCCCAGTAGAGAAGACGTGGAGCTGTCACAGTGAAGGCAGAGTTCACTGCGGCAGGTGTTATGCATGCAAGCAACGACTCGAGGCCTTCCATTCCCTCGGTGTTAAAGATCCAGTATTCGAACGGTCCTGATCTCACTGGCCCTGTCCGTTCTCAGCCTGATATTACTTAGATAGATGCTGTCAAAGGAGTCGACGTCCGTCTGAACAAAAATTCTGCTCTGGGTAATGCCTGTTATAATGCCAAACCCGACTACATGATTACTTGAACCGAGTCCAACAAACATTCTTTTCAGGTTTTCCCGCTCCAGCTGTATTATTGGCGGCCGCGATAGTTCTGACGACGAAAAAAATCTGCCCATGAATATGAATTTGACCCGCGAAAGCTCTGCTGCAGACGATCCGCTGTCAACGTACCGTAAGAATTGATACCGGCGGCGGCTTACACGCTCCAACCTTGATTTTGATGCTTGATTGCTCGATCTCGCGCGCAAAACCTGCCAGGGTCCATCTTCAAGTGCTTTTAGCAGCTCCCTGTTCTCTCCGAGACACACAATTGCATCTGGCTGCAACTCCTTTGCAATCATTACCTTGTACTGGATACCACCATTCCTCACGTAACCGTCCGTGTTGATAATGCAAATGTCGGCAAGCATACTGGTCCTATCAATTATCGATCTCAACTTTTTTGCCACGAGGCCTTCGAACCCCGCCGGTGAAATGTTTCCCACAAATTCGAAGAGGTTAGCTGCGACATCTCCCAGGTCGGTTACCTGCTTGGAAAGGATTGCGGCCCCAATGGTTGCAGGCGGCCCAAGGTCACCTTGGCCAATGTCACCGTCTATTAGGCATGGCACGAGCCCGCGCTCAAGCGTCAGATTTGCAAGATAGGCCGAAAGTGTGGACTTGCCAGTGTCGGTGTCGCCAGCAAGCATCACTGTAACTCTCTTGTCAACTGCCAATGAAGAAACTTGTCGTGCTATATCGCGCCAAATGAAAGTTCCGGCTTTAGTAGGATCAGCCAGCCACCTCCTCCCACCTCGGCCGAGCCTCGCACGCAGCCTGCATTTTCCACGGGGCTCGAATGGAAGAGCCTTGCCGGCTCTGATCGTAATTATCTGTCCTGACACGTCGCTTCCAAGGACATGGCACGTCCCCTCAACACTCACTGATGCAGGACCCTTTACCATGCGGACCTTGAGAAGAACTGACACAATGTTACTGCACACTCCATATAAGATAATTCTTCTCTTGAATTATTTCACCTGAAAAACATGCTAAACGTTTATTTCTCTATTAGAGAACTCTACGCTAAATTTGTCGGCCTCTACAGGCCCTGAGTCTCAGCGTCCACCAGTTGAACATCCTCATCAACACCAACTTGTGCGCACGCTGAGCCTTACGGACATAATTATGGTTGGTATTGCCGGCATGATAGGCGGTGCAATATTCGTGCTTACTGGCCCAGCTATTGGTCTGGCAGGCAGTGCTGTTATTATCGCCTTCATTATCAACGCCATAATCACACTTTTTACGGCTATGGGATATGCGGAGCTCGGCTCTGCGATGCCCGAAGCCGGCGGCGGATACCTTTGGGTTAGAGAAGGGCTCCCGCGGCCAAATGCCTTTATCAGTGGTTGGATGGCGTGGTTTGCGCACACCATAGCCGGCAGCTTGTATGCTGTAGGATTTGGCTCATTTTTCGCTGGTTTGCTGCAATACACTCACATTATCAATGGCGACCCATTGCTAGGGATTATTCCAATTGACAAGCTGATAGCTGTTGCTTCAGTAGCAGTCTTCATTTATGTCAATGTCAAAGGTACGTCCGAGACAGGCAAGACCGGAACAATTGTGACTATTATCCAGCTCGGTACCGTTTTCGCGTTGATAGTTGCTGGATTTTGGACGATGTATAACAATCCAAATTGGACAGCGAACTTTTCTGATTTCATGCCAATGGGCGTAGGCGGCATTGTTGCTGCAATGGGCCTCACTTTCATACAGTTTGAAGGATACGAAATCATAGTTCAAACCGGTGAAGAAGTGAAGAATCCAAAGAGAAACATACCGCGGGCGATTTTCATATCTCTGGCGATGGTGGTTACCTTATACTGTGTTGTAGCTTTCATCTCAATTGGTTCCATATTCCCTGAAGGGATAGCGTCATGGAAATTCATAGGTAACAACGGGGAACTTGGCATCATGAAAGCTGCTGAAATGTTTCTACCCTATGGCGCCTTAATAGTGCTTGCCGGTGGCATGGTATCGACTTTGGCTGCGCTGAACGCAACTACATTTTCTTCGGCGAGAGTGGCATTTGCAATGGGCAGACATTACAACTTGCCGCACAGACTAAGTTCAATTCATCCTACAAACAAAACGCCGCATATTGCAATAGTAATATCTGGAATTATGATGGCCTTTATTGCATATACTCTTCCACTAGCCGACATTGCTGTGGCAGCGGGGGTGATTTTTTTGCTGTTGTTTACACAGGTCAATATTGCGGTAATTAGCATACGGAGAATATATGGTGACAAGCTCTCATACGGCTTTAAGACTCCCTTATTCCCAGCAATCCAGATCACTGGTATCTTTCTGAATATTGGCCTTGCGCTCTATTTGCTTGTCACGCAGCCGCTCAGCTGGGGCATAACGGTTCTCTGGATTATCATAGGCTTCGCGATATATCGAATGTACACCTTCAAGAAGGAGATACAGCACTACGCGCCGATAGTGACATCTGAAGGAGATTTGAAAAGACAAGACTACAGAATCCTGATTCCGTACACGCCGGAAAACCCTGACAGGCTCATCAAATACGCCATAAGGATAGCTAAGGAAACTGCTGGCGAAGTGAATATCCTGCGAGTAATTACAGTGCCACACCAGACGCCTCTTTCTGCGGGCGTGGCTTTTGCTGATACTGCCAAGAGATCATTCGAGCCACTGGAAAAAATGCTTGACAGGGAGAGCGTTGCGAACCACTATCTCGTCAGGGTTTCGCACGACTCGACAGAAGCCATCTTAGCGACAATCGAAGAGCAAAAGATCGACCTGCTCGTATCCGACTTTGAAACACTACGGCGTGACAGGAAGTTGCTAACACTGACGACTTGCAAGATGCTGGCGATAAGGGCAGAGAATGATGCGATTCAGCTCGAGCCTGAGCAGGGGCGCATCGATATCGATCTAAATTCGCGCGCAATCCCTGCGGTCGACAAGAAGAACATGGTTGTGGTTTATGACGGCGGCGAGCATTCAGAAGTCGTGCTCAAGGCCACGAGCTGGCTAGAGCATTCCGGGCGCTTCAAAGTGAACTTACTTTCAATAAGCAAGGGCGGAGCCGAAAAAAACAGCGTGGCAATGCAGCAAGACTACTTGAGCCAGCTTGGAGTCGAGCTGAAAGAAATACATCTGACAGAGAGTAGCTCGGCATCGGCCGACATCCTGCTGTCGGCAATAAGCTCATTTCAGCCCGACCTTGTAGTAATGGGCGCAACATTGGGAGGATTTTCTGTGTTTAATAATCCAGACTTTCTGGCGCTCTTGGATCAGCTTAATTGCCCTGTGATAATCGCAAGGGGCTTTACGATCCCCGGCATGCATAAAGCCAAGTCTCTGCTCATGAGAGTCTTCCGAAAAGAGCTAAAAGTCCGTTATCTTTTTTATAGCCTTTCTTCGCTCGTAGCGCTCTCGTCTGGCCTTGACTTTCTTCTGAGCATCTGTCAAGTCTCCTATCATCTCCAACAGTTGTAGCAGGTTGGTGGGGGCATCGGCGCGGTAATGGTTGTTAAAGTAGGCGTACACCACTGGGACCTTTTCCTCCATGACCTGCAGCTTGGCAAGCCAGG
>DASYSB010000022.1:0-34058 GCA_036003785.1 Nitrososphaera sp. | reverse complement strand
ATCTCAGAGCGTGTAAGAGATTTTATGATAAATACGGTAATTTTGAGTATATTGATACACATGGAGGAAGTGGTGAGGTAGTTCTAAATGGCAAATACATCGCGGGTTCCCCGCGCATAGCCGGTGCACTCGATCCATCGTTTCCATGCCATATCGTAGAAATAGACAAGAAAAGATTTGAGACTCTACAACAGTCAATGAAAGCGTTTCAGAATGTGGAAGTGATCAATGGGGATTGTAATATGGAGATTGACAAAATTCTAGAAAAGATCCCCGGTTGGAAATTCATCTTCTGCTTTATAGATCCAAGTTCCTTAGTTTATGATGAAGATCCAAAATTTACCTGCGACCAGCTTTCCTGGGAAACGGTTGAGAAAGTAGCCACAAGTCATCCCAAGACAGAGCTATTCATTAACTTTCCACTGCTAGCAATAGCAAGAGAAATTGGTGCAGTAAGAAATCCTGCTAATGAGAAGCAACGACAGGGTCTAGAAGAGAGACTGAATACATTTTTCGGGAATGACGAATGGAAGGGTATATCTAATGAAAGGCGTACTCTATTAGATTTTTTCATGTCTAGATTGAGAAATCACTATGAATATGGCGGTGCCATCCTCATTCTTAATAGCTCAAATGCACCCATGTATTACTTAGTATATTGTTCCCATAGCGATATAGGGCTAAAGATAATGAAGAGCAATATGGATAAGGAGTTCTACCAAGGAATAAAACCATTTTCAAACCCATATCCTGATAATTGGTTTGTTTATGAGGGCTAGGTTTTGCCTACGGACGTACGAGCTAACGATCTTTGGCAGGATTTACAGTTAATCAGATCTTTCGAGTATGACAGCGGCGGTACTCCGTATTATGATCATCTTACTCAGCTTCACTTACTGTTAGTGAAGTATGGTCGGAAGAAAGTGTTTTTCGATGCCGTGTCGCTAAACAACCCAAAAGATACTCCATTTCCTAATTGGCTACCGACAGATGATGCGATGCTTGATGATGAAAAACAATGGTTTTTGAATCAGCTGGAGAAATTGAAATCTATTGCAGTTGCACTAGGAATGAATGTGTACATTTCTGATGCAAGTCCGTTAAATTTTGTAGAGTCTCAGAAAATACCTAAGGACATAATCGAGGAACATTCAAGGAAAATATTTGTCGGCAAAGATATTTGGATATATTCTGATCCATCAGTATTTGATGAAATTAAGCAAACGTTAGATGGAACAATTCGGCTTGGCGACTTACTAGGCTATCCTAGATGTTGTGTAAATTTCATGGCATGCATTAGAACTCGTTTTTTGGAGGAATGCTATGAATACTTTCTCGAGAATCATAAGAAAGGGTATGAGAGAGATGAACTAACGGATTTCTTGAGAAAAAATGCTGAAAGTTATCCGGGTGCCAAGAAAATACACTTCAGAATTAACCAGCACGTGTATATGAGCAATAAACAATTTCCGTTTGTATATCATCAAGCATGTGGACCGTGCTTAGATATGGATGAAAGTCCATCGTTCAACCTAAACCTCGCGTATAAGAAATTTGCAAAAAGAATACCTAGTAATTTTGATATTTCTTTGCTGAAGGCATCGGCCAAATACATATCACTGCTTGAAAAGGAATATGGTATTGGTTAGCATACTTCACTGAGCTTTTGTAAAGCTCGATTATCAATTAATGACAAAGGTACGATGAATTCACCTACCGTACAGGACTCAATCCCGGTGACCGCATATTTTTTCTACAATTCAGAAGAGAATTGTTTTTCCTTCTGTGATGTGCCTGACTCGATCGTAGCTGAACCCATGATTTTCCAGTTGATGTCTTCGCTGCCGTTCAGGATCTTGTTGAATAAATCTGCGCGCTTGTCAGAATATTCGAGTGTAAATGCATCCGATATTGTCACCGACTGTTTTGGAAAGAATGCCGGCCTTCCGTTAGGTGGTATATCCTCGTACGATATAATGTCTGTCCCCACAGATGCACCGTCTGCAAACAGCTCATATTCAATCTTTGATGTAGTGAGTGTATAGTCGCTCGCATTGGTGACGTTGAGCACAATCCTCAGGTCGAGCTTTTGCTCCTCTTGACTGCCTGACGTCAGCGTTACGTCGCTGAGTTGTATGGTGACATCGCTGGGATTGAATGGAGTTTCAACAAGAAGCGGGTAAAATATGATAGTAAGGACAACTGCTACGATAGCGACAATTAGCGCCACCCTTCTGGGACCGATTATCAAGCGATCATAGCTGACTCTCGGAGATGATTAAAACCTTTCTGGGAGGACAGCATCGATAATATATCGCGCAAATGTGAAAATGACAATGACTCTTGCTGATAGTCTCGTCACATGGGTGCACCTGATATGCGCCTCGATATGGGTCGGGGGTTCGATCTTTATAGGGGTCGTGCTGGTGCCTGTGCTAAAGTCGCACACGAAGTCTCTTGAAGAGCTTGTGGCGCTTATGGTCAAGGTCGGTCGACGCTTCAACAAGATAACTGTTCCGGCGTTTGGCATACTGATAGCAAGTGGCATCTACAATTCCCGCATGTTTATTGGCGATCCCGGCGCATTACTTGAAACGACCTATGGCATGATCCTGTTGACAAAAATCATCCTTGTAATAGCCACCGTAGTGACGTATGTCGTGCATATCAGGCTGCTGAACGCGGACATGGAGCGCAAGATATTGTCAGGACAGGGTGGCAACATCTATGTCCAGTCGGTAAGGACAAAGATAATTGTTCTTGGCGAGATAATCGTTGTTTTGTCAATTATCATTTTGCTGTTGGCAGCACTGCTTGATGGAGGCATCTAGCCTTCTATAGTGACGACGTAAGTTTTGTCTTGCTGTTCTATGTTGTATTTGCATCCGACCAACATGCTTGCAACTTGCAGGTTTGTGTGAAGGTGTTCTGTCGCTCGAGCAATCCTGTATTTCGAAGTTCCCTTGGCCAGCGCAAGAGGTACCACAAGCATGTCTGCGAGGAAGGGATCCACCGGCGCTTGTACAAGTATGCTTTCCAGAAAACGCTCGGCGGCTTCTACTCCCACAGCCTCGGCACGCTTGCCTATCTCGCCTATCGAATCCCCTCCCACGTATGGCCCAAAGTCAGACGCCGAGTAGATCAAGATTGAAGAGCCTGGCGAGATCGATGTTTCAATCGATGCAGTATAGTTGCTGCACCGGACTCCCTTTTTTTCTAGTGCAATGATGGCAGAGGATATCTGCCGCTCTGCCACATTTCTGGGCAGCTGGCCACATACACTCGTGATCCTAGGAGCTACGTCCCTTGTAGTCCGCAGCTCCATCGTGCCGGGCACCTTGCAAGGTTCGATGCTTGAATGTATGATGCCACCGCCTTTTGGGTAGTAGCCGCGCTTTAGCACATTGACTGAAAATTTTATCCCAATATTGTGGTAGCTCTCCGCGACGACATACTTTACATAGTCCGAAGTCGGGCTTGCCTTAACGTCGGTTCCCCCAGTAACCTCGAGCTGCAGGCTGTTGCCAGAGAGTGATACTGCCGGTACAATCGCCATCAATATCATTGGAATGCTCCCTGCGGTGCCAATGTCGACCTTCACGGAACCGCCTTCAAATTTGTCGGATGGCTTGAACGTCACCCATTCAGCGCCTACCTTCAGGTTTTCAACACTTGCTCGGAAAAGGTTTCCAAGTATCTTGATGCCGGTCATATGCTGCGGTCGAAGGCCAGGATTCTGCCGCTTGGAACGGATGTTGGTCACTTTAACCGGCTTGCCAGTAATCGCTGAAAGCGAAATTGCGGTACGCAGTATCTGTCCACCGCCCTCGCCCCGAGAGCCGTCGATCACGACCGGTGAAGTCACTGTCCGTACCGATTGTGACTTTGCTTAAATATGTTTAAAATAGGTCGCTGGCAGCATACTTCCTGTTGACCACCGGACTTTTCATCGGACGGTTCCAGCCCTTCCACAAGGGCCACCTTGCGACTGTCAAGTTTGCGCTGACGAAAGTAGATCTATTGGTAATCGTGGTTGGCAGTGCGCAAAAGAGCCATGAGCTCAAAAACCCGTTCACCGCTGGCGAGCGCATCAGGATGATTAAAGAGTCGCTCGACTCTGAAAAAGTCGACGCAGGTAAGATACTGATAATACCGGTCCCCGATGTTGACGTACATTCGCTCTGGACCAGACAAGTTGACGTGCTGGTGCCAAAATATGATGTCGTGTTTGCCAATGACTCGTTCACCCTTATGTTGTTCCAGGAAAGGGGGGTTAAGACTATTGAGGCGCCACTGGTTGACCGAGGTGATATGAACGCAACAGAGATAAGAAGCAGGATGGCCATGGTCGGGAAATGGGAAAGCCTCGTACCTGTCTCTGTTGTAAAGGTAGTCAAAGAAATAAAGGGTGTCGAAAGAATTAAGGCAATCGCCGAACGTTGCTACCATTGATAAACATATTTCTAGCTCGGCAGCCACGGAATAGAGTTGTTTGGTAGTAGGAACGGCTACAAAGTCGAAGCTCGCTCAGCGGTTAGTTTCATTGGCGAACCGTGGTTTATCGACCTGCAAAAGCTCAATAATGAAGAGCTAATGCGCATGTACACCATGATTTCTGACCACCGGTACAGGTTCGTCAAGAATGCGTGGTACATCCCTATTGGCGGTGACCAGCGCTGCCCGATAATGGTTGCCAAGGGCTTCAGATCGCCTGACACGCTTGACAGGATGGTGGAGTTCCAAGACACCGCAAAGACTCTCGAGGGAGAGTTCCGCAACTTTATCGACGCGTGGGACTCTGGGTACATCACCGAGCGGGACATTGAAGCGGCGATCCTGAATATTCTGGAATCAAGGAACATCGCAATAACCGAGCACGGCTAATTGTTAATATATTCAGCAATCGCCTTTTAGGGCGTTGGCAAGGCCCGATAGTGGCGGCTACAAGGGAGCCGGTCTCGACTTACTGTCAAAGCATGGCGTGTCCGTGGGTGACAGCATAAATGTAGTTACCGAGGACGGCGAGATGTCCGGTATATTGATGCCTCGCTATGAATCTGCCAGCGAAGATTATGTTTCTATCAAGCTAAAGAGCGGCTACAACACCGGCATTCAGGTCAGCAGGATAAAGTCGATGAAAAAGTTGCCAAAAACCGAACCCACGACTGTTGCCAAAGTTCCGGAAATCACTGAAAACAAGAGCCTGCCGAAAATCGCGCTGATCAGCACAGGAGGAACGATATCAAGCAAGATAGATTACCGAACAGGAGGCGTACATGCAGCCCTTTCAGCTTCAGAACTCTATGCATCCGTGCCCGAGCTTGCTAATCACGCCTCGATAGACCCGGAAGTGCTGCTGAATGAATACAGCGAGAACCTAAAGCCGGAACACTGGACACTGATAGCAGACAAAATCGTTGAAAAAGTAAAGAGCGGCAAGTATCTCGGCGTTGTCGTGTCCCACGGCACAGATACCATGCACTATACTGCAGCCGCCCTTTCTTTTGCCCTTCAGGGCGTGCGAATCCCGGTGGTGCTTGTTGGAGCGCAGCGGTCGTCTGACAGACCTTCTTCCGATGCCGCCTTGAACCTGATCGGAGCTACGATATTTTGCGTAAAATCAGAACATGCCGGTGTATTCGTGGCTATGCACGCTGGCACTTCGGACGACGCCATCGCTTGTCACATCGGGACAAGAGTAAGAAAGAACCATACAAGCAGGCGCGATGCATTTGAATCGATAGACGCGACGCCGTTCGCGCTTGTCAGGAACAACGCTATAGAGATACAGAAAACCGAGATAAAGCTGACAAAAAGATCCGAAGGCAATTTGGCAGCCAAGACAAAATTTGACGACAGGGTTGCTCTGTTAAAGTACCATCCAGGGTTCGACCCAAAGTTGATCGAGCACGCTGCCATAGCAGGCTACAAGGCGATAATCCTAGAGGGCACAGGGCTAGGGCATGTGAGCAAAGAATGCTTTCCTGCTCTCAAGAAGGCAGTTGATACAGGACTCATGGTCTGCATGACTTCACAGTGTATCTGGGGCCGGGTCAGAATGACAGTCTATGACACCGGCAGGGACCTTTTGGACATTGGTGTGATCCCATTGTCGGACATGATATCCGAGACTGCTACTGTAAAGGCAATGTGGGCGCTTGCGAATAGCAAAGTTGCCAAAAAGGTAATGCAGGAAAAGCTAGCTAACGAGATCTCTTCAAGCATCCCGATATAGGCAAGGCTTAATACGTGCGCAGGGCGAAATTCTAGCCCAGTGACAATTGACCCCGCATCTCTAGACCTTAAGGTCGGCTTTGAGATACACCAGCAACTAGCAACTAGGAGCAAGCTCTTTTGCAATTGCAGCTGCGAAGAGGCTCAGAAATACGATCGTTCTTTTGTGCGAAAATTGCGCCCGACCCAGAGCGAGCTTGGAGCTTATGATCCGGCAGCGATGTTTGAATTTTCAAAAATGCGGACCGTCGAATACCATACAGCTTTTGGCTCAAGCTGCCTGGTAGAGGCTGACGAGGAGCCGCCGCATGACGTCAGCAAAGAAGCTCTTGAAACCGTACTCGTATTTTCGCTGGCACTCCACTCCAAAGTGATGGACGAGGTCCACGTCATGCGCAAGCTAGTGATCGATGGCTCGAACACGACCGGTTTTCAGCGCACGATGCTTGTCGCATCCGGCGGCCAGCTTGTCGTCGCAGGCAAAAAGATAGGTGTGCAGAGTATCTGCCTTGAAGAGGACGCAGGCAAACTGATAGATGACGACAAGGGCGTTCGCAAATTCGGCCTTGACAGGCTGGGTGTCCCGCTTGTAGAAATAGCGCTAGAACCGGTCATGGGCAAGCCTGACGAAATAATGCAGGTTGCTCTCACTTTGGGCAGGCTTCTCCGCGCAAGCAAGCGAGTTGCCCGCGGCCTTGGTAGTATCAGACAAGACGTCAACATTTCGGTGCAAAACGGCGCCGTGGTTGAGGTCAAGGGCGTACAGCAGCTGGACCAGCTGGTCAAGGTCATTGAACATGAGATGCAGAGGCAGCATGGCCTTATGGTAATTGCAGAGAAATTGAAGGAAAGAAAAGTTGACATCAGTAAGGTGGGTGACAAAATCGAAGACATCACTGACATTTTGGGCAAGGCCCAGTCAAAGATAGTGAAAAAGATCCTTGACGACGGGGGCCTGTTCAGGGCGATAAGGGTTTCAGGGTTTGCCGGCATGATAGGCTTTGAGCCGTATCCGGACATCCGGATTGGGAAAGAGCTTGGCAAGCTTGTAAGGTTCTACGAATTGGATGGAGTGTTCCATTCAGACGAGCTTCCAAACTATGGCATAACAGCGCAGGAAGTCGCTGCCATCCGGTCGAGATTGCAAGTATGTGGCAATGATGCTTTCGTTATAGTAGGCGGCCCAAAGGATAGGGCGAAGTTTGCTTCCGACGCGATAATCCGGCGGCTGCAAGCTGCACTTGACGGAGTGCCTGCAGAAACGCGGGCGGCCACTGCAGATGGCAAGACAGTGTTTTTGAGGCCTAGGCCAGGGGCAGCTAGGATGTATCCGGAGACAGATATTCAAACAATTCCAATCACAGACTCGATGCTCAAGATGCTTTTAGACAAGGTCCCAAGACCGTGGGACGAGATAGTCGACTCGCTTGCCAAGAAATATGATCTCAACAAAAAACTAGCAAGCCAGATCTTTGATTCTGAATACCTTGCCGTATTTGAAGTAATTGCGAATACTACAAAGGTGCAACCTACATTTGTCGCATCCAAATTAACTGAAGACCTTACGAGCCTGCAAAGACAAGGGCTTGATAAATCAATACTGACAGACGGCATGATCAAGGACACATTCGCAAAGCTGGACAGCGGCTCCATAGCCAAAGAATCTGTAAATATCATTTTTGAAAGGCTGATGAAAAATGAAGCAAGAACCGTCGACGAAGCCATCAAGGCTTCAGGCGCCTCTTCAATAAGTGACGAAGAGTTGAGCAAGGGGCTTGATAGGATAATAAATGACAATATTGCAGTAGTCAAAGAAAAAGGCATGAATGCACTGAGCACCCTCATGGGAAGGGCAATGATAGAATACAGGGGCAAGGCCGACGGCCAAAAGATAAACGCAATGCTGGAAGGCAAGTTGCAAAAGCTGGTCAAATAATGTACAAGCCCAAATCCACAAGGGACATTTACATGGAATCACTTTCTGTCAATTCTGCAAACCTTGAAAAGCAGCTTACAGACCAGTCCATATCGGCAGGGGAGATCAAGAGCTTTGTTGACGTGGTGTCAAAAATGTACCGCGAAAACGTTGAAGGGATTGTACAGGAATCCGGCAGGGACATGATGGCGCTAGAGCGCGTGCCAAGCCCGCTTAAACTGTTCGTTGACTGCCTCTCCCAGGTGCAAAAATCAATGAGTCTATCTCCTCCGACCCGTGCGCTGGTGCAGCGATACACGTCGGCGTGGGAAGACTGGATGTAGCGAGAAACGTTCTTTAGATATTGTAGTACTGTAATGCCGGTTGGCAGATAGATTCGCCGACGAAAAGGCCGATTTTCATCCCAGGTCATGGTTGGCCAGGTACAGGCACACCTCAATAAGCTACCTCACAAAGATGCTGCTCTTTTACCACGGAATGGGAATTGCCCTTCTTCTCATGGGTTCTTTGGTGATAGAACAGGTTCTGCCGGACCACGAAGAGCCAAGTATCCCCAGGTCGCTCCCAGGCGTGCTTGCGGCAGGACCGCTCGAGGAAACGATATTTTTCGGGGTCCCGTTCTATGTTTTTGGCAACGCCTATTCGGTCCTCGTCACCGGGGCTGTGTGGGTCGGGATACATCTGCTCAATACCGACACGCTTTCCGTAAATAGCCTTGCGTTTGGCAACCTGCTTTTCGTGCTGCCGTCGCTCTTTTTCAGCTTGCGAACATGGATAAGCGGTAAGGGTTGGTTTTCAGTGGTCACGCACTCTGCTTGGAACGGCGTTTTCTTTGCAGCCGGGTGTTCAACCGGAGAATTCACATGCACAGCAGTTGACAGCGACACAAGCACCACCGTGATAAGTGTCGCGCTGTCGGTAGGTCTGATCGCCGCGACCTATTTGCTCTACAAAAGAAAGGAGAACAAGGAGCGGCAGCGCCTTGCGGCCTAACGAATTCAATATATAGGCCGGCACTTTTGTTACAAACAAAAATGAGCCAAGCTGACAGCGTGAACGTCATTGTGACTGTGGGCGATGTCAAGGTTCAGTTTAGCGGCTCTGCCCACTCGGTCATGACTTCTGTCATGAGCTTTCTAGCAAAGCAAGTACCTTCGATGGACCTTGCAAAAAAGATCTCGCTCAACTACGCTGCGCAGGAGCTCATTGAGATTTACTCACACCTTATCAAGATAACGCCAGAAGGCCCACGCGTAATCCCGGATTCTGATGCCAGAATGTCTGATAAGGACATGGTAGCATTGCAACTTGTTGCAGCTAGGATTGCAAAAGATCTTGGCAGGGCGCAGGACGATGCGATGCAGGTCGCAGAAATGCACGCCGCCACCGCGCTAAACCCGAAATCGATAAGCTCCAGAATTTCTGAAATGGTCAAGGCCGGTCATGTTGCACGTGACGAAAAAGAGCCTGGAAAATACAGGATATCAACTGCCGGCATCCATTGGCTCAACTCCACGATAGCAAAAAAGTTCAAATCAGGCTAGCCGCTGACCGGCCTCTTTTGTATGTACCTAAAGTTTCGCATTGTTCCAGTCCTGGTCAGGATGGTTTCTCTTACCATGTCTGCCAGCGAATGTGAAACTGCCGTCCTATCGTAGTTGTATCCTCTTCTCCCAAGCTCTTCATGTGCCTCTCCCAGTGCTCTTTCAGTTGAAAAGTACCCCTCTTGCCAGAGTGAATCGAGAAGTCCCCTGCATGTCATTCCGCCCTTGATAGTTTTCGAATCACTGTCTGCAGGTGGTGTAACTTCAGCAATAGGCCTTGACTTTAGCGACTCTATTTCCAGCCGCAGTTCGTCGAATTGACCCTGGACTGCCGGACCTAGTATCTTGGCGTTGTCGAGGCTGGAGAGAACATTCTCTACGACCTGCTTGACCCGACTCTCGATGCATGTTATCTCGACCTCCCACTCGCCGTGCTTTAGCTTTATCTTGACTTCCTCAGCGCGTCGGTCGCTCATCCTTATATGCCCCCCTGAGCAGGCTATTGATAAACTTGTTGCTGACCATATTGTTCATGTTGCGCAATACTAATATATTTGTGCCCGCAGTTATAGTTGAACAACATGGCCACACAACTAAATCCGTTGTTTAATGCAAGCTTGAGTCTCGACGACCTTGGCATAGTCGAGTCCATGAGCAAATGCATCAAGTCGAAGCTTGACGAGCTAAAAGGAAAGAGAATAGTGTTCAGCAGCGACGACAAGAAAATGATTCCCATTGACGGCTGGGGCATAAGGTCCTGCCCCTACACCTCGATGACGGTGACAACCATCCGCCCGAGAAAAGAAAACGCGCTTGTGTCTGCAATTGATTCTAGCAGCGTCAAGCTGGCCGAGACGGAGGAGGGCAGCTTGTATGGGACAAAGTGCGGCATCGCGACTGCGTACGCTGGTCGCGCCCTTATGCACTTTAAGATTGGCCCGGTCTTGTTCTACCTCAGCGAAAGCTCAATCCAGGATTCTGAGCTTGAAGAGCGGCTGGCAAGGCTTGTGCTCTTGAACGATGATTTTGCAAAGAGGTTGATAAGGGTACGCACAGAAAGAGCTGTGCAGAAAGAGCTTGCAAGCCATTTTACGAATTCGATAATCCTTGTGGACGGCTCGCTCAAGGCGTCCGTGTTCGAGGACAGCGGGCGTGGCATCGGGAAAATCGCGGAAAGTTGTGTGCTCCGTAAGAACAGGCTGATCGGGATTAGCAAGGGCACAAATCTCAAAGTGCTTAATCGGGTGGCTGCTCCATTAGCAAAGGTGCTGGGACCAGCATACATCGAAGTCGATCTGATAATAAGGAGCCTGATCAAGAACACGATCGGCAGCAACTCGATGGTCAAGCTGGGAAAGAGCAGCCCGGTTCTTCGCGCAGACATTGTGGGCGATAGGAGCGAGTCACTTGGTATGCTGCTTGGCAACGACCCTGTCGCAGCAGGCTATCCCGAGACGCTGAGACTTGCACACCATATTTCTACTTTTACAGGTACCGAGATAACGTGCCTGCGGAGTCACGTGCTGAACAGCTACGACGTGACAGAGTTAGCAGCTGACGACATACGAAGAACTTTGCTGGGGTCGATCTCGGTATGAAGATCCTTTCAAAGAGCAGCAATGAATTGTTGCTGCTTGCGATGAAGGATGATTCGGCTGCAAAGGGCGACTATCTGCTTATCGAGGACAAGAGCAGGAATATGATAGTGCAGGTTTATGACGAGGAATATCTATCATCGCAGGCGCTCGTCGAAGATATCGTCAAGGAAGAGGTGGTCAACTCTTCAAGCGTGGAGAACCTGCACGACCCACTTAACATCGGTAGCCTGTCGCGGCTTGTGAGAGACGCAAGGATATTTCGCGCAAAGATAAGAGCTTCTGTGAAAGATGGAGAACTGTCAAGTGACGTTACCTGGCTTCCATCAAGAGTCGAGTCTAAGGTAAGGCGACTTACGATGAAAGAGCTCGATTCATTCCTTGGGAGGCGCGGCACATTTCCGATCCCGCTTGGCAGGACGAGCGACGGAGAAGAGTTTGAAATCTATGCCGAAGACATGGATGGCAAGCTTTCAATCATCACCGGCAAGAAAGAGTCTGGCAAATCACACCTGTCAAAAATGTTGGTCAAGACGCTGGTGCAGCATGGCGCTTTCGTGGTCGTGTTCGATCTGAACAACGAGTACAGTGGCCTCGGGTGGAACTGCGACGGCACCCCTTCGTCAATACACCGGCATGTCAAGGTGCTCGAGCCGGGCAAGACGCTGATGTTTTCTCTCAACTATTGTGGTAAGGGAGCAATATCTGGCATGCTGAAAAACGCACTTGACATGCCTGCGGCGTCGTTGCGCGAATTCTTCCGGATTTGGGACTGGCTTGAAAACAAGAAGTCGCTTTCGATAGACGCGATTGGAAACGCCGTCAACACTTGGAACATCAACGAGCTTGTTCGCGACGCGCTTGTTTCAAGATACCACGTCATGCAATCGTCGCGCCTGTTCGCCGATAGCGGTCTGCAGTTTGAAGACATGATTTCTGCCGGAAGTGGGGGGGCGGCACTAGTAATCAACATGGGCAAAGTTTCACCAACCGTGCGCAGGATGATAGTCGAGCTGGTATTGAGCAAAGTCGTCGACTTGCTTGAGCGGCAGGTGATCCCACCAATCTTCCTCTTCGCGGAGGAGGCGCATCTCTACATTCGCGATACATATTGGGAAGACATTATCACCCGAATGAGGCATTTTGGAATCTACACTACTTTTATCACAAACCAGCCGGACGCAATAAGCGATAGCATCTATAGGCAGGTTGATAATATTTTCCTTTTCAATTTTACAAATGACGGTGACCTCGACAAGATATCAAAAGTTTCTTTGGCAGACAATGACACTATTCGGTCCATAGTCAGAACATTGCCCCAGCGTCACTGCCTGGCGATAGGCAAGGCAGTATGCGACTTGCCGGTAGTGATAAGAGTAGCCACAGCAGAGGTGCTGATGCTTGGAGAAACTAAAAAATTCTTTAAAAAATAGGTCAAACGACGGCTGTCTGGCCGCGCTTTTTCGTTCCAATGTCGACCGCTTCGGTGACTGTGGAGACGAATATCTTGCCGTCGCCGGCAGAGCCGGTGCTTGCAGTGTCGAGTATGGCCTTGATCACTTTCTCGACTTCCGAATCTTCAACGACGGTCATAACGTTAGCTCTAACTGAAAATTCAGCGGCAAGCCTCTTTGTTCCCCTGCCGGTCTGGACCTGTGGTTTTTCACCTCTTCCTCTTCCCTTTGCATCCAGGACTGTAGTCCCGCCAACACCAGCCTTTTTCAGAGCTTCGTTAACAGCGCTAGTCTTCTCGGCAGCTATGATTGCCTCTACACGCTTCATGTCACGTTGTAAATAAAGTTGCAATATAAGGTTTTCAAATAATTAGTTTGCCACAGTTCAATATAACCATAAACAGAGATTGCAGTGCAAATATCATAAAATCTGCAAAAATAATGTGAATCCGGAATCTCAGTACCGAATTTTGCACCACATTGTCTATAAATGCTATCTCATATGAACCGAATTGCATTGCAAGAAGAAAAGCTCAAGAACCGAAGTAAACTTGACATAATATACGACATCCTTGTATCGGCAACAAGCGGAGTGAAGAAAACCCACATTATGTCGCGTGCAAACCTCAGCTCCGAGCAGATGAATTTTTACTTTAGCACCCTACTTCACCACAGCCTGCTGGACGCGGAAAAAGACCCTGAAAATAACTTGATCTACCGGACTACACAGAAAGGTATAAGGTTCCTTCACTGCTGTGCTCAAATAAAGTCACTCATTGCGCCGATAGTAAAAGTGAGAATGCAAGGCGAGCTGCTTTTCCTTTAGCCTAATTATCTTCCATTGTTATTAAACGCGATATACCGACCATTAAATGCATTATATGAAAAAGAAATGACTAGCAGCCATGTTCTCTTGCCCAAGGCTGAGTTGCAAACTCGCTTGTTTGGCATTGAACCACATTAAGCGTGCCATAATCATTGTCCAGCAGCGCGCTGTTTAGGTTAGTCGACTCGCAATATACAACTGCAATGACGCCAGTGTCAGACGTCAGCAGATTGTCATCCTGATCGACGAGCACGTTGCTACCGAGACAGAGGCTACGTGTAAATGATGTCGAATCGATGAACCCGCTTTCCGTCCTTGACGGCGCGCCTACAAGCGCAAGCTCGACCTTGTAGAATGTACCATTCGCCCTCACATAGAGAGTATCGCCATCCACTATCCTTATTGCCATGCCTTCGGCGCAGCCAGCAGTACCTTGGCATTGTACAGGCGAGTTAGTTCTGGCCCCGCGGGGTGTATTGGCCTGTTCGTAGGGGTCGTTGAGCTCGTCGCGCGTGCCTGCCACAAATTGCCACTCGTTGTTACCGTCCGGGATCCTCTGCCATGTGCGCATATCGTCGCTTCTATCCACGAGCGAAGGTGTCGAGTCTATTATTTCCCCTGAAGCGTTTGCAAGGGCCAAGCTTTCCGCGGTGTTTGACAGAGTTTGACTGTAAAGCTCGACCACATACGTTCCGTTGGACGCTATCTTGGCCTCCGAAGGCAGCTGAATGATGGCGGATTTGAACGAGGTCCTTATTTCAAAGTTGCTGATATTTACGTTGATGTACGTTGGGTTGTATAGCTCGATCCATTCCAGCCTCACATCGTTGCCCTGCGGATTGAGTTCGACTTCGTTTATCACGATCTTGGCTGCATCAAGGTTCGACGTTTCTGCCGCGTTGACAAGTGAGGAGTTGATACTTTCTTTCGCGTTGTTGACAAGATCAGTGACATTGTCTAAAGTCGCATTGTTGTTGGTCTGAGCGCCAATGGAACCGGTTGCGGGGATACCCACGGCTAGCAAGAATAACAAAGCTGAACACAGATTGACTGGCAATATCCCTTCCCTCTCATTGAACAAATGCTCTGGAAAATATTAACGGTTATGTATTCTATCTCTATAGAAGTATTTTACTATCCAAGCTTTTTCTGCATGTAAATCCTTTTCATCCTGCTGAGCCCAAAAACTAGAACAACTATTGCTATTATGGCAATTGCTGCCTGCACTACAGACACAGTCAGCCGCCCAGCGTGTCCCTCGAACATTATCACGTCTATCGGCGCAACAAAGATTACAAGAAACGCCGCAACGGCAAGTATCATCGCCCACATAACGACAACGAAAATGGTAAGACCGCCTAACCCCATTTGATCATGACCTCAAAATAGCGTATTGGATCGCGATCGAGACAAATGCCAAGAGCGCGGTAAAAGTCGCGAGCTTGAATATCTGAAAGCCCACTGCCTTTTCGTCAAGTGGTCCGTCTGCGACTATCAGCCTTACAAGCGTCGCCGGTGCGGTCTTGTCCTTTGACGCAGCCAGCTTGAAGTCGTCCATGAGAATGGTGGGCCGCGCTTTAATCTGCCTGTGTTCCACTATTCGCCTTACGCTTGCAAGGAATAGGAACGAGTTCATGACTGCTGGTAGGAGCGCAATGACTCCTATTATTTCTGAGCTGCCGGCTACGGCCAACGCGCCATACATCGCGCCGAACAATAATGTACCTGAGTCGCCAGGGAATATCCTGCTTGGAAACTTGTGGTATTTGTAAAATGCAACTACGGCAAACAAGAGTGGAAGAGCCGCAAGGAATACTTCATGACTACCAAAAATCGCGATGCTCGCTAAAAGCGGGATCATCGCGATAATGATAAAGCCGCTTGCGACGCCGTTTAGCACGTCGATGGAATTGATGGTGTTGCCAGTGATTGGTATGATGACGAATATGAGCGGGATGTAGAGCAAAGGAATTAACGCCCTGCCGAAGACCAAATTGAGCGAGTCCTCGTGTACTCCACCGATATAGAGATCGAGGGAAACAAGCGGGACTGCAGCGGCTAATAACGCCACGGGCTTAAACCAGCCGGGCATCACCCGGTTGTCGTCGACATAGCCAACTGCAAACGCTATCGCAGTTGAAAGCAGCACGGCGAGGACTGCAATGTTCATCGTAAGCACATAGAGCACGATTTCTGCTGCCGCGATGCCTGCCATGATGACCGGCCCGGCAGGCCGCGGAATCATCGGCTTGTCCCGCTTGTGTGCGTCTGGAACTAGCCTGCCTTTTGCGGTTAGCGACCTTATGGCGGCAGGTAACAGAAGAATGATGACAAAAAATGAAATCGCCGATACCACCGCGCCGTAGATTAGTAGATTCACGATGTCCAGCATTTGCTATTGTTGCCCCGGCCTCTTCTTTGATTGATCCTTTAGCTTTTCTGCCACTGCCGCCCCTATCTTTGGGATACCTGCGAGCTTATTCTGTGGCGTTTTGGCTATCTTGCCAACGTCAGTAATGCCGGCGGCATAAAGTGACCTTGCCCTCACCCGCCCGATGCCCTCAAGCGCAACAAGCGGCAGCAATTCCTCTTTCACGCCATACCCTATCCTAGTACGAAGGTTATAAAGTTCTGTTAAGAGGTCTTCGCGCCTTAGAAGTTTGGCCACTTCATAAAGAGAGTAGGTAAGCCACTCAGCCAATTCAAGTATTCTATGCATGTCGCCCGGCTCAACTCCGATCTTGTCACTCAATATCTTGTCGCTCGTCTCCTCGATCCATTCACAGAGTGCCCAAAAACTGCGTGTGCAATCGTATTCACTAATGCGGTATAGCAATTCCTTCCCGCGTTCTTCTATCATCAGGCTGAGCTCGTCATAGTCTTTTTTGCGTAAGGACAGTTTCGGATAGAAATCAGGACTGCCAGTTATGAGATGAAGGAATCCAATCGTGTGCTTGCCTTCCGCGCGTTCGACGTGCTCGAGTGCGGCTTTGAATGCAACAGCGCTAACGGGGTCGATGTAAAGAAGCGACGTGCGCTTTCCAAACTCTGTAGACATGTAGCGGTCATTCTTTGACTTGACTAAATCCTCCTGTTCCAGATATTCAAGTGCAGACGCGACCTTGAATTCGACAGTCGCGCTCCGGTATTGGCGTGCAAAGAGCGAGCCTGCGAACAACTCCTGGATTTCTGGCTTTTTCATGCCCGGCACGGATACTATTGCTGAGAGAAGGTGGAACCTGATCGCACTGTCGTTTGAGAGCTGCGACCGCAGTGGCTCCGGGCTCCCAAGCACGTAATGGCTGTATAGCTCTTCGGCATTCACACCAGCCTCGCTCACGATTACTGCTTCGCCAAACGTGTCGTATTTTGGCCTTCCTGCCCTGCCGCATAGCTGCTTGTATTCCAGGACGCTTATGGGGACGCTGCCGCCATAGTCCGAATCGTAGCGCAAGATGCTTGCTATCACCACCCTCCTTGCCGGTAGGTTGACTCCGGCGGCGAGCGTAGGAGTTGCAGACAGAATCTTGATGATACCTTTCTTGAACGAGTCCTCTACTATTCTCCTGCTCATTGGCCCAAGGCCGGCGTGGTGGAAAGCTACTCCCTTTGCTACCAGATGGGCTAGCGTTTTTGTCAGCTCGCTGTCGTCACTCTTGGCAAGGATGTCAGCTGACACGCCGGCGGCAAGCTCTTTTGCAGTTTTGTCAAGGCGACTATAAACTCCCTCCGCAGCCTTTGCCGCGAGGGATGCAGTGCGCTTCCTAGTCTCTGCAAATATGAGCGCCTGTCCTCCGCCATTGAGGGAATCGATGGCAAGGTCGACCGCAGATGATACTCCCGAGCTCTCGATTGTGAATTTGCTGCCATCGCTCATCTTGGCTGCGCCGTATTCGTAGACTCCTTCGACCAGCTTTGTCGGCCGCCAGTCGCTTTCCACAAGTTCGCACCCAAGCCAATCGGCTATTTCGTCAGAGTTCGCGACCGTCGCGGAAAGCGCCACGACCTGTGACTGCGGATAGTGCCTGCGGATCTTTGTAAGCATCATTTCGAGAGTTGGGCCCCTCTGCCGATCGCCTATCAGGTGGACTTCGTCTGACACAAAGATTCCCACATCTCCCAGCCACTCTGCGTTATGCCGGAAAAGCGTGTCCATCTTCTCATTTGTAAGTACAATGACATCAGCCCCAGCAAGCTCTTTTCCAGATGAATCATAGTCGCTGGTCGCAATCCCCACTCGGATCTTGTTGCCCCCAAGGTTTAACTTCTCGAGGACCTTCAAGTCGTCATATTTCTCGCTTGCCAGAGCACGAAGTGGCGTGAGGTAGACTGCTTTCCTTCCCTTCTCCACGGCTTTGAGAATGGCCATCATTGCAATGAGTGTCTTGCCACTTGCAGTGGGCGTAGTCACGAGTATTCGCTTGTCCTCCAATATACCATGTTTCAACGCCATTTCTTGCGGCGGGTACAGCGAAGAATATCCAAGTTGCGAAATGAGCGCTTTAACTGCCCCATCGGTTATGGCGGCTGACACTTTTACAACTACAGCAAGCCGGCTATTATAAAATGCATCTATGCTTTGGCCCAAAAGCCAGACCTTCTTTCAAATATCTGGCCTTCCCGGTTGAACTTTTGGATGTATTTCTTTGCTTCTTCATCGCTGAATTTGCCAGTCTTGACTAGCTCGGTGATAAGGACTTTGTCCTCTACGTCGTTGTTTTCGTTTCCGGCCAGGCCCCTGAACACCTCCATGAACGTCTTTTCTTTTGAAACGACGCTCTGGGGCTTGCCGTACAGCACTCCAAGATCAGTTTTGCCGGTGTTGACGTCCACGCCTGCGGTCCTCATCATCTGGTCTACGAGGTAAATTGCGCGCTGGGCATCCTCCGCTTCGACCGTGTCCTTTAGAAGCAATCGGGCACGCGCAGTTGCGAGCCTTACTAAGCCTTCAAGCTGCCTTGGAGTTACTGTTATCATGCCTTCTGACTCCACTTTTCTCATGTCCATGTAGTAGCTGCGAACGATGTCAATGGCCTCCGGCATGAGCGCCGGTTCGCTCTGCTTTGCGTATGCAAGATACTTACTGAAAAGATCAATATCAATCGCCGGCTTGGCTGCATGCTCGGCGTCCCTGTGGATCTCTAAGATGTGGCTTGCGATCAGGTTGTCACGCTCCTTTTCTGGTGTGTCCCTTACGATGAAAATGAGGTCGAACCTTGTAAGGAGAGGCACAGGCAAGTTCACGTTTTCTGTGATATTCTTGTAAGGATCGTATTTGCCGTACATTGGGTTCGCAGCCGACAGGATCGAGGTCCTTGCATTTAACGTCGCCACAATGCCTCCCTTTGCAACCGAGCAGGTCTGCTGCTCCATTACTTCATGCAGTGCTGATCTGTCCTCTGGCTTTATCTTGTCAAACTCGTCGATGCATACCAGACCTTGGTCACCTAGCACCACGGCTCCGGCTTCAAGCATCATGATTCCGGACTTGTCCCGGATTACCGCAGCGGTCAAGCCTGCGGCGGTCGAGCCTCTACCAGAGGTGTAAAGTCCCCTCGGTGCAATCTTCGCTGCAAATTTCAGCATCTCAGACTTAGCGGTACCGGGGTCGCCCACCAAGAGCAGGTTAATGTCGCCCCTTCTAGTTGAGCCGTCCTCGAGTTTTTTGGTTACAGAACCGACTATCAAAAGTAGTATCGCCTCCTTGATTACTTCATGTCCGTAGATATGTGGCGCAAAAGAAGCAATCAGCTTTTCATAGGCATCTGGCTTAGTCGATATTGTTCTAATTTGGCGCTCATCCTCTGCGCTTATCGCTATCCGCTCAAGAGTCCTAGTATCCTTGCTGCCTGCACGGCCACCAAGGTACTCGATGTTGTTCCCCTCCATGCGCAGCCTGAAAAGGCTGGTCTTGGCTTGCGGCGCCAGCTGTTCCTGTTCTATCCTGATTATGCCGGTGAGTATTATCCTGTCTCCAGGCCTGCTCTGGTCTACCAGGTCGCCCATTACTGTGACTTCGACGTAGTGCGGTAGCTGGCCAGCCGGCAGGTCTTCTGGAAGCTCCTGCAATCTAACCATCTGGAAATCAACAAAGACGCTTTCCTCAGGATCTATATCGAACTCTCTTTCTCCACATTTTAGGCACTTCAGCGGCTTTTTCAGAACTAATCCCTTCAGTTCAGCGGGAGTAATTTCACGGCAGCCCGTGCATCGATAAGCTATTTTTTTCGCTAGCGGCTTAACTTCCGACGATCTAACAACCATGCCGGAAACGCTTACTAGTTTGTCGATAAGATCTGCATTTATTTCACGTAAACCCTTGTTGACAGAATAATTACTGATTCTGACACGAATCTTATCATGGATTTCTTCTTCATAATCAGGATGAATTTCCTGTTGAATAGATAATACAGCATCTTTGAATCCTTCCAGCATTTCATCTGGCTTGTGGGTCATCCGTTTTGCAAGATCAGGGTTGAGAGTGTCAAAATCGATATAGTCGACTATAAGGGATTGGGCACCTAGCGCCATCATGTTGTTTATCCTGTCAAAATACTTGTAATTGCCATCCCTATCCTTGAACGCTCTTAGAAAACCCTTGAGCTGATCTGTTAGCGCGGCCGCGGTCTGCTGTTCAGCCAAATTTCAACAGTACTCCTTTCCTGAATTTTGAAGATGCGTTATTGATCAAAATGTACAACTCTTTTTCTTCAGCCGACAACTTGGATTCAAGCTCCGGCGACAGCGGCGACGCGGCAGCCAGCTTGACTATTTTTTCAAGCCGCGAGGCAACAAATGTATTTAGCGAAACAAGCAAGTTTTCCCTCTCACGGTCCTTGAGTCCCTCAAGATAGTCGTTCACCTTCACATAGAAGTCGACTTCGATACCCGACAGATCGTGGGGCCTTGCTATTCGCTCACGGTTTATCGCTCGTGAAATCTCGCTTGCAGAGCCATTCGACTGGATCTCAACTGCACCTTGTTCTGAAAGAATTTTGGCTACCCAGCGCTGGAGCGACGACATGTCACCTTCCTTCGCGTCGATGCCAATGCTGCCCACTGTCATCTTGACATCCTTCTTGTATGTCACCCTTACTTCTTCTGCCAAATAGCCCAGACGATAGGCATACTGTACAGCTTCTATTCTGGGCTCAGGGTGGGCACCGTCTGTCATGATGAGGAGTTGATAAGGTTTGGTAACTAATATATCAGCTTTTAACAGTTAAAGCTAGCTTCCAGCTTAACAAAAACTGTCGTTTCCAAAAAATTAGTAATAAATAAGGCAGCAAGCTATTAATGGTTTAATTACTTGAGTGAAAAACTCATTCACAATGTCGGTCAAGAAAACCGATCTGGCAAACCTGATGTGGTCTGAAAAGTACAGGCCCAAAAAGCTTGCTGACGTGGTTGACCAGAAGGAGATAATCAAGGCCATAGGTAATCTTGTCAAAAATCGACAAGAAATACCCCATATGCTGTTTGCAGGGCCGGCAGGAGTTGGAAAGACCACTACTGCATTATGCATCGCCATGGAGCTTCTCGGAGAGAATTGGAAAGATCACGTACTTGAGCTGAATGCGTCTGACGAACGAGGCATCAAAATGGTGAGAGATAGAGTAAAGGGATTTACAGAATGGAGAGGCGTTACAGGGGAACAACAACTCAATAATTTATTCAAGATAGTCATCCTGGATGAAGCGGATGAGATGACTTCGGAAGCCCAAACTGCCCTTAGGGCAATGATAGAGAAAGGATCCGAGATAACACGTTTTATAATAATCTGTAACTATCTGTCGCAGATAATCGAACCGATACAGAGCAGGTGTGTCGTGTTCCGGTTCACGCGCCTGCCAAAGGGAGACGTTGTCGATTATTTGAGAATGATCTGCGAAAAAGAGAAGGTAAAGTTTGATGAAAAGGCCCTTGCTCAGGTCTATGATGCGACGCTTGGCGACATGCGGCATTCAATCAATATAGTGCAGGCAGCTAGTGGCATGGGCTCAGTTTCTTCTGCCAACGTCATCGCGGCGATGGGGCTTTCCGGAAGGGCAAAGGTGGGCGAAGTGTTGAAGCTCGCGCTTTCCGGCAAGTTCAACGAAGCCCGCGCAAAGCTTCTTGAGTTAATGCTGGTGTACGGCATGTCTGAGACTGATTTCATGAAATACGCGAACCAGGAGGCGTACGAAATGAATATAGAAAAGCCTGGCGAGTTTGCGGCGATCATGGCAGAGTATGATTATCGTCTAGCTGCGGGCGCGCACCCAGAAATCCAATTATCCGCGCTGCTTGCGCAGCTGGGCAAATTGGCGGCTACGAAGTAGGAGTGTTGGAACGCCGGAATGCCTTGTAATTCCAGTATAGCTCGCTCAGCATGTCTTCAGGCCCGTCTGATTTTTCAGCCTTTCTTTCCGGGATGAAAGTGACATGCGACTCTACCTTCTGACATTGGCTGCAGAAATAGACCGACAGGGTTGTCTCCTTGTGCGCCATCCTCGGGTGGCCGCAAGAATCACACGACATGAGTTTTTTACGAATTTATGCATGATAAGGTTTTGAGAGTCACGAATTATACATACAACCTAGTACTCTTCCTCGAATTCTTCACCCCCTTCCTCTTCCTCTACCTCTTCAAAGTCCTCTTCCAGCTCTTCTCGTTCTTCTGCACTCTTGTAGGGAAGATCGGCCTCTCCGGGTACTCCACATACCGGACACTTGAACTCTATGGTCTGCCCTTCGAGGTCCAAAGGAAACTCTTTGGAAAAGACTTCGTCGCACTTGCTGCAAACAAGCGTAGTCTGGATGTTGTCTGCGCTGAACTTGTGTGCCTGCACCCGAAAAGAGGTGTTTGCCAAGTTATTTTCTTCCTACGTATAGGAAATCTCCTTTTTTATAAGCGTTCTTCGCGCCTGACTGGCGGTATATAAAGCAGGGCTTAGTTTCCCTTTATTCCCTGAGCCACCAGAACCGAGTAGCAGCCAAGACCACACTCTTCACATATGGGTTTCATGCTATTCGATTCTGCGCTACCTATACAGCAGGGGTGCTTGATCCTTCCCATGTGGTCAAGCGAAAGTATTGCCCATGACGGGCATTGCACAGGAGTCGTCCCGACCCCTCCCCAGTTGCCCTTCATCAGCGACATCTGGCTGACAGAATTAATGATGTAATCAGGATATTTTTCTTTCAAGGCAATTATCTTGTCGACCACTGAGCTTCGCAGTTCGCCAAACGGGAGCATCAGCGGGTCGCCCTTGACAAATGGCGTGTGGAACTGGATCCCGATCTTGTTAACCTTGCCGCGCCACTCATCGACAAGATCTTCTACAGTCATGTAATTCTGCGAGTTGATGGTCATTGTCAACCAGATGTCCTTCCACGCAGGCTTTCCGTGCCGACCAGGGCCGGCGACGTAGTCGAGGATATTTTTCTTTGTCTTTGCGTACGACCCCTTTCCACGTATGCTGTCATGCACCTGTTCCGTCCCGTCAAGCGACACCCAGTAAAAGTACAGACCGTCATACTGCTTTAGGGGGTATGTGCCGTTTGTCACCACACATACTTGCTTTGGCATTTCCTTGCAAAAGACTTCTATAATGTCGGGACGCAGCGTCGGCTCGCCGCCTACAAGTGTGGTAACGAAAATGTGCTGCTTCTTGAACTTTTCCTTGATTATTTGCCTCCAATCGTCAACGGACATGTCTTCCTCCTCCTTCCGGTTGAGCCACCAGTAGCAATGGGTACAGTGGAGGTTGCAAACGTTGTTGACGTCGACAGAGCCGTACATGGGCTGCTTCCTGTGGAAAAGTCTGAAAGCAGCCATCTTTTTGAATATGCTCATGTAAAGTGGAAATTCGCGGATAATATCTGTTATACCGCGGCCATAAATCAGGTCAACCATACTTATCTATGCAAGTCTCTCTTAATAAACAGATTGAACCTTATTGTACGTCTTTTGCTTCTTTTTTCTTGGCAAAGTCGGCGCGTGACTTTCTTGCAGACTCGATGGCCCTATTGCGCCTTGGCTGTATGACAAGGACATGAAGTGAGCCGACAAGGTAAACACAAAGCAGCACGAGCTGTGCCACTATTGTCTCGAGAGTCGGGTGAATGCCGGTCATCGCGGCAGTGTTGATGTCAAGCCGTGGCACAGTGCCTATCAAGTGGGTAGTCTGTATATAGCCCACTTCTTGGAATTCGCGTACCGCGTTGCCAATGAACGCTATCGACATGTAGGCTCCAATGCCCATCGTGAGCCCAAAGAGCACGCGCAGCGGAAGCTTCCTGCCAAGCTTTCTAACGACAAAGGTGACACCGGCTATCACTACAAGGCCGGCTACTAGCCCCGCGATCACGTACCACTCCATATACTTTGCAAACGAGATGATGGCCTGATAAAAGAGCACGGTTTCAAAGCCTTCACGGTAGACTGTGAAGAATGATAGCATGACAAATACCATGACGCTGCCAGTAGTGGTTGCCTTCCACACTTTGGCCTTGACAAACTCGATCCACTTTTTCGTCTCAACCTTGTTCAGTATCCAGAAGCTTACCCAGAAGAGGACTGCTACGGCAGATACACCCGCTATTGCTTCTATTAGCGCCTTGCTTGCCCCTGATATGTCGATGATGAATTGCGCGATAAACCAGGTCGCTGCGGTTGCGGCAAACGCTATCAGGATGCCATAGTAAACGTGTTTATTGAAGCGTTCGTTTCTTGACGCCTCAAGGTATGTCAGAATCGCGCCCACAATGAGCGCCGATTCGAGACCTTCTCTGAATATTATTGAAAACGACGTTGAAAACGCGATCGCTGGGGCGACTATGCCGATACCGGACACCAACCTCTCAGACTCATCAAGACCGTGCCTGATTTCTATTACCTTCGCCTCTACCTGCGCGTAGGTTGCGCCAGACTGGATCATGTTGCGGAGCTCTGCGAACTTGATCTCCATGTCAAGCGTAAAGTCTGGGTCTATCGGCCGGAGTGGGATTTCGATTTTTTCATAGCTATCAAGGTACGCGGAGCGCGAAGTCAAAAGTGCACCTTCCGCATTGCCCTCCTTGTATAGGCGAAGTGTTCCGTCCAGCTTGACCCTAATCTGATCGATGCTGGCCCGGACTGCAGCTTTGGCCGGGTCATCTACTTGACCAATGTCTTTGCGCTCGCCTGAATAGGTACCAAAACCGGCCGCGAGCCCTTCAATGTCGGCAAAGCCGGCAGGCCCGCCACGCTGGTTAAAGGAAGCATCGTTCGCGAGCAGCTCCTCGGCTTTGTCAAGTTTTTCCAGAATGCCGTTGACGTACTCTTCTATTGCCACTGCTGGCCTTTCGTCTCTTATCATGCCTCTCAGCTCCTCCCTCATCTCGATCTCCAATGTCTCCTTGAGTTCTGTGTCATGTTTTTCTATCGGGGCTTCAAGGTACTCGAAATTGTCAAGGTAAGCAGTAATCGCGTATTGGTCGGCCTGTTCGTAGTCGCCGCTTTCAACTTCGGTCACGACACTTGCCAGTAGCGTGCGAATGTTGGACAAGTATTTGGCGTTCTCGCCTGCGCTTTCGCTCCCGGAGCTCAAGGAGAGGTCTTCTGCAAGGTCACGCTCTATTCCATCAGTAAAGCGCTCTAGAGAGTCGTTTTCGGCCTTTTGTTCAAGCGAGCTTTTCAGCCCCGTGAAGAATGAATTTATTTCTGCACTCCGGCTTGCAGCAAGCGAATGAGCTATCATTTCGTATTTTAGCTCAGCTGCATTAACAAGCCCGATTGAGTTTTCGTAATCGACTTGGCTCGAGCCGCCGTCGGATAGCTGGTATGACTGGACTGCGTCTCTCAGAAGGAATACCACAGTTTGTGAAGTCATTGCCTTATCAGAAGCAAGCGGGCCCAGCATGATCAATATTCGGTCAATCAGGCTTTCGATTTGCACAATGTCTTGTCTTAGCGCGTCAACAGGTTTATCGGCTGACCTGATGTTTACTGGCAGGTCGGTCAGCAGCGCTTCCAGCCGGGTGGCCGACTGGTCATCAATCTCTTTCAATTGGCTCTTTATCGAAGGAAAGGTAGTGGTGTGCGGGATAAATGCGTGGGCAAATGCCATTTCGCTGTCGCCCTCAGCCATGCTCCGATCCGCCAGCCGCAGCTGCGCTCTAATCCTTTCAATGTTCACCATGATGATTATCTCGTTGGTGTCATTGATTTGCTGCGCAAAAGTGACGAGCGGAGTAAGAATAAGCATTACGAGTGTGGGAACGGTGACTGCTAATGGGTTTTTGAGAGCGGACATCATTTCAAAGCGACCAATAGGCCATTTCACTGGCACAGTTAGGCTTACCTAATTAGTTAATGTTATTTAAACCATCTATCAACGAGTTACTAGGCTTTTCCTTGGAACACCTTTGGTTTTCATTCTGTCCTAAGTTGAAAGGACTTTTGGCTTTGGAAGGATAGAAAACATATCTGCTTGTTCATCTTTCTTCGAAGTTGATTTCCCTTGCAATATCGGCGCAAGCAGGTGGTATTCGTTTCAGTTCTGCTAAAAACTTCTTGAAATTCTGAAACATGGATAGTAATAGTACAATCAGGCATTTAATGGTGCTGAATGAGTTTTCAGAATAATCTTTCCATCAAAAACTTGCACACATCCACTCCATTCTCCCTTCATGTAGCCTTCTTAAGGCATGATGATCGATCGTGATAGCATGACAGAAATATTAGCAGAAAAATCCAAAGACACAAGAAGTAACCGTGAGGGTGTCACAGTCAGACCGCCTGAGCCTATCTATGACCTAACGACATTTGACAAGGCCGAACTGCTAAAGGCGGCAGGGCCAAGAGAAAGGGGAGAAGAATAAGCGAAGGCACGGACCAATGCAAAAGCGATCAAATGAAAGTGTCACTTGTCGTTAATTTTCCACACATAGCACTTGGTATATGTCGCGCAAATAATATTCAATGATTGTATGTCGATACCAAAAGGTAGTACCAACAGCAATTATGACTTTGAGGCGGCACGAAAAGCAAGCGTGACACCGTCAGCCATTATGGAAGAAGAAACCATCAGGGCAGTGATGGAAATGGCCAAGCCAACAGTGTGTGTGCTCGGGGCAGGAGGAGCGGGCAGCAACATCATCTCATGGATAAAAGAGCGGGGTCTATCAGGCGGCAAGTTAATTGCTATTAACACAGACGCGGCACATTTGGGCATCACGAAAGCAGACAGGAGGATCCTCATTGGGCCAAAAATAACCCAAGGAAGAGGCTGCGGAGGCTACGCCGAAAAAGGCATGAACGCTGCTAGGGAAAGCCTGTCAGAAATTGAAAGGGAAGTGCAGGGAGCAAATATCATTTTCCTATGTGCAGGCCTAGGAGGCGGAACAGGCACAGGGGCAATGCAGATACTTGCAGAAGAGCTAAAGAGAATATCTGGCTCACTTATAATAGGCGTTGTAACACTTCCGTTTGCCGTAGAAAGATTCAGATACGACTCTGCTAGGGAAGCCTTGGATAATCTTCAAAGGTCATGTGATACTTTGGTCACGATTGATAACAACAAGCTGACAAGACTTGCCGGCAGCCTTCCTCTTCAGCAAGCACTTGGCGTGGCAAACGAGCTTGTCGGACAATTTGTGAAGGGAATTACAGAAACAATAACGACAGCATCGCTTATCAACATCGACTTTGCAGATCTATCTGCCATTATGGAAGGTAGAGGATTGGCAGCAATTGGAGTAGGGACAGCTGAAGGAATGGACCGAATAGAGGCTGCAACTAGAATGGCTCTTGAAACTCAGCTTCTGGATATCAAGGATACGAGTATGGCCACTGGAGTACTGGTTCATGTTGCAGGAGGTGAGGACATTACTCTTGAAGAAGTAACTAGGGCAGGTGAACTGGTGACAAGAAGTCTACCGCAAGACGTAAGAATAATCTGGGGAGCAAGGGTCGAACCATCACTGAGAGGCAAAGCAAGAGTTATGATAGTGCTTACTGGTGTTGAAACAAACTTCACCGGAATGCTGGCTAAACAGTCTGATGCACAAAAGGAAGTCAAAGTACCAGAACGCAAGCCGAGTAAATGGTGGGGCTAAGAGGCTCCTAACCGCCATATTATTGCGAATCTAGAATTAACCCGAGAAGCAAATGTCGCAATAATAGCGGGTTGCGTAATTGAATCTAATTATCGTTAAAGTAAATTCGCTGTTAATTGCCTTGCCTGGCGCATACATCGTTAGAGCCTAAGGGGGTTTTCCATATGACGAGAAATTTGAGGTCGCTCTATAGATGCAAGAAGTCGGGTGTTCCAGCCTTTCTAACATACCTTAAAGAACACCGGTCTATTCATTAATATTTTCTGTAACGCCAACTTCACAAATCTTATTGGTAGCCCCAGTCATAGGCTCACGATGACGGGAAAAATGTCTCGATGTGGCATATGCGGGCTATACCTGGAATCAAAAACGCTATTGAAGAGACACATCGACCAGTTGCACCGAATAACGAATGAGAGCATTCGAGTTTTGAACGACTAACCAAGTGCATCTTTCCAGATCCTTCCGGATAATTACGCTTATTGGGGTTTGAGTCCAATCAACTCGTAATCGTAATGTTCTGTAATCTTTAAATGCTCCTGTAGCTCAGACAAAAGATTAAAGAATTTGTAACAATCCTTGCAATGATATTTGTACATCGTTAGTTGACGTGGACTCAGCTCTTAATAATTGTGTAGAGGCCGTACTAATAGACTTATAGCTACTTCTTTTGTTAGCATTGTGCAAAAATAGAATGATTGTGCACCATGAAAATACGCGCTTTAGGAGGGCAAGAAATCAGATTTTTCGTGTTCACCCACATTGCTTTTATAATTCTGTCGCACAAACAGCAATGATCGCTTAATATTGTCAAAGAATAGCGATTCTACGTCTGAAAATACCAGGTTTCCAACAAGAGCTATACGCATGGCTTTCGATAGTCTTGTGTCAAGTCTCGGAAGATCCAATGTAGATGCCTTGATTTATGGCCTAGAGACCTTTGGTTTACAGTTATCAAACGACAATAATTCGTACACGATGACAGAAATTGAACATGGGTTAAACGACTTGTTTTCTGACGCATCACCTTTGATTTTGGATAGTTTGAAGAAAGCATTGTCGTCACAGGCTGATTCATAGAACAATATGATATTCCACGCCTTGTGTTTCCACAGCTCGTGTCCGCATCCCAGGTCCGTCTTATAAAAATATTCTAGAGAAATATTATATTTTTGGCAAGTGTAATGGTATTGTGGAATCAACAACTGCTGCATGGTTGGCGTGCCCGTACTGTGTCCTCGCGTATTCCAGTGAGAGCGAATTTGGGAGCCACTTCAGAAAAGATCATCATGGGAGAGAATTTAGAAGGCCCTCTAAAATCGCTGCTTAAACGGGCGCATGAGCTAGGAAGTCCAAGCTGTGTAGGGTACAACATTGCACTAGAAGAATATTCTCAAACGCTTTAACCCTATTCGTGATATTATATGACATGGTCAATATCGGACTTATTATTAGTGGAGCAATAATCACTGCATTTGCACTTCTCCTTCTGAATCCGATATTCAAATTCCCAGACCTTGCTCAGCTGAATGTGGCTTCGATCAATAGCGGCCTAGAATGGGCTGTCCTCGCTGTCGCAATATTTGTTGTTATATTCCTAACGGGTTCCGCTATGATGGCAAAGGGCTTTCTGGAAAGAAAAGTTGTCAAATCTGTAGACGTGCGAGAGATACAGCCCTAGGCAATGTAAGTCGCGTAAAATCAGACAAACTATCTTACCTCTGAACCCGCCACTGTTTCTAGGATACGTCGCGTTACGAAGATATCAATTGTGTTTCGAAATATTCGAATGAACAGACAGGCCGTGACTTGAACGCACAACATGAGCAGATGAAAGAATTTGTTATGTCATTTTTGATATCTTGGGCTTAATCGGCAATGTAGTTCCGTTTCCGCCGTCGAGTACAAGTGTTGGATTGGTTCCCTTCTCAACAATAACGAACTTTGTATTTTCTTGCATCGCTTCTTGTGTTACCTCTAACTGTTTTAGAGTAATAGCATTTTCCTTAAAATATTCTTGAGCCGCCCTGTTAACAACCTCTATTCTATTTGCATCAGCCGCAGCAATTAGCTTGATCTTTGAAGCTTCTGCTTCAGCAACCGTCTTGATCGCATTTGCTTGACCTTCTGCTTCAAGAATTGCTGATTGCTTTGAACCTTCAGCTCTCTTAATAGCAGCTTGTCTTTCACCATCAGCTTGTGTCGCTAATGCCTGAGCCAGGTCTATTGCTGCGACCTTTTTGTTGTTGGCTTGTATTACGGCATTCATTGTTTCTTGGACTTCCTTAGGTGGATCGATTTCTTTTACTTCAACTCTTACAACGTCAAGACCCCATTCAGTAATTTGTTTTTGTATTTGCAACATTATTTCAGCATTCAGCTCGCCACGTTTGCTGTTAACATTAGAAAAGTCTCTATCGCCAATCACATTACGCATTGTTGTTCTTGCAAGGGCAATGATCTGTGCCCTGTAATCGTTTACTCTGTAGAGTGCGTTCTTTACGGAGGAATCATCTTCCCTGACTTTGTAATAAACCTGAGCGGCAACCCTTGCGTTCAAGTTATCCTTTGTAATAATTTCTTGGCTCTCTACATCAGTCATCTGTTCCGTGATGTTAACAAAAATGCTCTTATGGATGAAAGGAATAATCCACGTAATGCCCTGGTCCTTAATTCTTTCAAACTTGCCAAGCCTTTCTACTGCCATTCGTTCAGTTGGTCTTACGACTCTAATGCCTTTTGCTATGAATATTATGACAATGAAAATGCCGATTCCCGTTGCTATGCTTTCGGCATCAAACGCCTCGAAAACCAACAGTAAAGAGATCTGCATAATTCATATATAAAGATGAGCTAGACAATGTCGCGAGATATGAGAATAAAAAAGAAAGAAATTAGCGTCGTAAAAGTCTTCTATCTATGCTGACAAAATATTGGAATTAGTGTCAAAATCAATCATCTGCAATACATTAAGAAAGTTCTAAGTAAAAGAAAATATTAGGATCAAAAATTCATAAATCAAAATGCAGAGCCTGTTGGCCATCCTGTCTATGATTGCTTTGATATCCGCCTCATTGATTTTGGGCAATGCGAGTGCACAGGATATCCCTGCCGGTACAGAAATTAGCGGCAAGTACATTGATCCACAGGGGGCGTTCGAAATGCAACTGCCCGCGGGATGGAGTGGTCTTAGTTTATTGGGTGTTGCAATAATAGGTCCAGAGGGACTGAAGTCTTGGACACATCCAGTTTCAATGGGAGCGGCGATGATGATTGTTGCCATAAGCAGAGAAGACCTTCAGCAATATGGCTCTGCTGTTCAGGATGCGTTCTCACATAGCTTATCTGAAAATAATAATCTAGCGACTGGTCGTTGTGACGAGCAGCATTATTCATACGTTGAATTGAATGGATTAGAGGCTATTCAAGGAGATAGTGAATGCTCTAACGGCCGCGATTACTCGAGAACTAAGACCTATGCTTTCATGACAGATTATCAAATGATCGCCATTGCATTTACCTCTAATTCTACCGATGCATACGCGCTTTACGAACCAGAGTTTGACAAATCCATTTCAAGTCTGCGAGTTAGCAACCCGGTCGATATAAAGGAAGCCATGGAAGAGTCTCTGGGGCTCAAGACCGAGAAACATCAGGTTATGGCCAAAGGCAATCAGGTGGAACTGAAAGTAGAAAGTAATTCGAATGTATCCAGCTTTACTTTCAATGAAGATACAAAACGAGTATCTTTTGAGGTCAAAGGAACAAATGGAACAAATGGATTTGCCATTGTTACTATTGACAAAGTGTTGGAACCCCCCTATACCGTAACGGTGGATTCGCTACCCACGCCGGACTTCTTTTTCTTTGAAGACAAGATAGATGGAGAAAATACAATTCAGATCAACTATGAGCACCGCATGCACAAGATCGAGATAATTGGGGCCAATGTTGTTCCAGAGTTTCCATTGGCAGCTATCGGGTTAGTGGCCGGGATACTTGGAGTATCAGCAATCATCAGGACGAGTAGGCGAGATGCCTTTACCTGAATTGCCGTGCTTGGCATTAAGTGCAAGACAAAAATGTCTTCAGTAGATGAAAGTTCTAATACATTTGTACCTATTTTTAGGCATGATTGTCAAGAATACTCCAACACGGTCTTTTTATAAATCTCTCACATTATATCGCAAGAATAAACCGTCTTGTCTAGAAAGAGCGATTCATTCGGTAAGAGCACCAAATTTGCCGCCAAAAACATAGAGGCGGCAATTCGAGATTTAGAGCCTACCCTAGGGCGGGCCACTGTGGACTCGTTGATTCATGATTTAGAACTTTACGATTTGCGGCTTAAGAATGACCGCGCAGAATATGGTCTTGCCGAAATCAAGATTGCAATCGAAAAAATATTTGGAGATGCGTCTTCCTTGCTTCTTGAACGCATAATAAAAGGATTGAATGCGGCCGCTGAATAATTATAGTTAGCAGATGACAACCGAATCAGGCGTTATATCGAACTTCCAGCAGATATTTGTAATGCCCTTACGGACCATTGGCTTAGTTTATCTATATATCTAATTTAACAACTACGGCTGACAGTTAAGGACCAATGTCCTCTTCAAACTGTTTTCGTGCTACGTCGCGGTGTCCTGTTTCCCGCTGATGCATTTCCAAATCTTCGCTAAAAAGATAGACAACTTTGCATGTTTGACAAAAGTAAATCTTGTCCATACTTTCTTTATTAGGCCTTTGTCCGCTCAATCCCAGGATAGGAAAAGGAACAGTCCGTTTTAAGTGGTATGGAGAACTGTTCTGGATGTTTACAAATAGTGAATTTCTTAGCATTTGATTGATTCACAAACAGATGGAAGCATAAGGCTTATGCCGGCCAATGGGGTTAACATGTTATTTATCGCTTGAGCAGAAAATGCAAGCTCAATTTATGAAGGATCATGCGGAATTCTATTTAGCATGTCAGAGTCTGAACTATTGGAACAAGCGCGTCTTACGAATAAACTTCTTGCTGAATTGCTAAAAATAGAACGAAGCATCGACGAAAAAATGCGAAAGTTACTCGTAAACACGAGCCGATATTAAGGCTGCCAAATTTTAGGTCCTGAGAAATGCAAGAGACCAGGCAGAAAAGACTAATCCTAATTTCCGGTAGAGTCAGACTCATACTAGCTGAGCCGTTCCACATGAAGAATAACAAGATTTATCTTTTTATCTACACGTTTTTTGGGAAATCGAGTGGCCAATTCTGTTGACAGCTCGACCTGTGCGTCATCTGCTAATGTCTGAAGGACTCTGGGCTGAATTAATTTTGGGTCAAAAATGGCGGAATTCATCGTATTCGATGACATCCAATGTTGTTCTTATTGTTTCGCTGACCTCGAGCAGCGCGCATCAATATAGAATCCGACCTTTTTTTGCTAGAGTTATTGTTAAGCTGCCAATCTGTTGAATAGAAGCATACATATTCCATCCAATTGAGGTGGGCGGTACCTACAATCGGATTAGATCGTCAACAGGTGTAACCACCACTACGGCGCCGCTTTGACCGCCGAGAGCTTTCTTCATTCTTCCGACAACGTCCTCTACGTCATCGGAATTTACTACTGTTGCCACAAGTTTTCTCGTAGTATATGCAAGCTCCATAGTACCCATTCCTCTGCTTGAAGTTACTCTTTCCTTTTCTTTTCCAGCACCCTTGACGTCATAAATTGTCGCTTCAAGGCCTGAGCCTTTGAGCGTCGCTATAATCTCGTCAACATTCTCAGGCTTTAGTATCACTGCCAACCTCTTCATAGTCCTTGATTTCTTGCTTGGCTTTTCAGAGTAAGTCACTTCAAATGGTAACGTCACCTTGTCTCTAACCATTATTGTAGTCAACCGACGAGTGCTACAAAAGGATTATGATCTCTATCTTTGGTTCATTTCGCCGCCGCAAAAGCTGCAATAGATCGTACCTGCGAAATCCTCTGGGACCCTTACACTAGAACATACTTTTGGACAGGTTAATTCCTTCATCACCTTACGATAAGGTTGGTGTAAATCATCAATGATTGATGGATGAGTCCCAATCATTCTTGCGTCAGAATACCTGCGTGACGGTTAATCATCAGTGGGCATTGTTTGCGCTCTCTCCCTATGACAAAAAGCACAGAATGCCCAATTTTAGCTTCTGTCTGTAAGGAAAATCCGCCTGCGAGCGAAGATAGTCTATACAAACATTGTACCTCGCTGCTTGAATACCTAGAATCTACCTCTAATTCTTCGGAAATGTTTATTGGTTTTTGCATAATTTAGGATAAATTGTCTCGGTCGATATGGCTAACCTTGTTAACTAACGCTGTTAACTCACAAAGACCCGCAAGCGCCTTTTGAATA